>NZ_LNBE01000003.1:2514121-2630732 GCF_001445655.1 Streptomyces roseifaciens | reverse complement strand
CCCCGGGCCCGCCGGCCATGGCTACACCCCCGCCAACCTCACCCAGGCAACCCTCTACTACGCCTTCCCCATCGCCGACGGCATCATCGGCATCAGCCTCGACTCGACCGATCCCGGCGGCGGCAAGGCCGGGTCCATCGGCCACCGGCAGCTGACGTGGCTCGACGAGACCCTGACCCGGCACCAGGACAAGCACGCGCTGGTCTTCAGCCACCACCCCAGCTGGAGCATGAACAACAAAACCCCCGATCCGGCCCGTCCCGCCGAGACCCGCCACTCGGGTGCCGAACTGCTCCGGCTGCTCGGCAGCCACCACAACGTCGTGGCCTGGATCAACGGCCACAGCCACTGCAACCGCATTCGCCCACGCCGCACCTTCTGGGAGATCTGTACCGCCTCCCACATCGACAGCCCTCAGCTCGCCCGTGTCATCGAAGTCACCGACAACCATGACGGAACGCTGTCCCTGTTCACCACACTGATCGAGTCAGCGGCCCCGCCCCGCTCCTACCACCACGACTTCTCACAGACCGGCCTCGCCTCCCTCTACCGGGAGCTCGCAGCCAACGCCCAGGGCGCCGACCCGAGCTTCCCCGGAACACCGACGGACCAGAACACAGAACTCCTCCTGCACCGGCCATAAGCCCGTACGACCGCCACCTCGGCACAGGCCCCCCTGGCACCCCGGACCTCCGGCTTCGGCATCGGCATCGGCATCGGCATCGGCATCGGCATCGACCCAACCCGGTCCGTCCTGCGGCACTGGCACCTGCCGACGCTGTACTCGCGCAGGGCCGACATGTACCCCACGCCCAGCGCGGAAACACGCGACCCGGAAACACGCTCGGGCCGAGCGCCCGTACGCCGGCGCGCCCACCCGAACGGTGACGACCATGCGCCGCAGTCCACTTACAAGCCGCTTACCGGGTAACAGCGTCCACGAGACCGCGATCCAGCACCACGAACCGCAGACCATGCTCACCGCCAACCAACTGCCCGCCGAACACTGCGACCACCCACTCCGCCCGGGCGCCACCGAGGCCGAGTCAGCCGCCCTGGGCCCGGCCAAGCCAGCCGTCACCCCTGGAATCCCTGATCGGCGAGGGCACCGGTGACCGCATTCGCTCCTCACTCCCCTCCCCCGTCTCGAGCAGATCAAAGCCGGCGGCCCCATCCTGAAGCCCCTCGGGCTGCGTTGCACCCGCGAGGAAGCCTCCGGCGGAAACAAACCGCGCCCAGCGCGATCAGCGGCGGTAGCACCCATATCAGCACCAGGAACCACTCACCGGGACACACAAACAAGTCGTCCGCACTCCTGCCAGCCGTCCGCACAGCGGCAACAATGACGAACAAACCACGACCACGCGGAAACGC
Organism: Streptomyces roseifaciens; assembly: GCF_001445655.1. NCBI lineage: Bacteria > Bacillati > Actinomycetota > Actinomycetes > Kitasatosporales > Streptomycetaceae > Streptomyces > Streptomyces roseifaciens. Next base: position 2,629,358 of record NZ_LNBE01000003.1, on the reverse strand, counting down.
CCCCAGGAGCACAAAGACACACCCCAGCAATCAAGGACATACCAGACTTCCACCTCTTACTGACCACCAGTCACGACACCTGCCTCCACCAGGACCGGACGCCCGCCAAGCCTTCAACAAGGACAAGAGGGTGACGATCCCCGAAGTAGGGATCACCATGCCCGAGCTCCTCAACGCGCCACCGCCTCCTTCTCCCCCAACCGCCCATGCACCGGCGGCCGGGCATTCAGCCGCTGTTCCGGCCCGTTTGCACGAGTCGAAGCGTGGTGAAACGCTGGGAGTGGCCGGATCCGGACCTCGGTTCATGCGAGGAACGGAGAGATCATGACCAAGATTCGCTCGTTGCTGAGAGCCATGTTGTGCGCGGTCTTCGCGCTGCTGTTTGCGGCCGTCTGGACGCAGTCGGCGCACGCCTATACCTGGGCCCGGGGAGTCACCTTGTACAACGGCCCGGGCTTGTGCGTCCAGGGCGACGCGGGCATCGACCACGCCCGGCCGAACGTGTTCTCCGGCAATCTCGCGTACGGGAACGCCTACGCGCTGACCCAGGGCTGTGGCACCGGGCTCACCAAGCCGGCCAGCCAGGCCGGCGTGCAGGTCCATGTGTTCCGCTGGAACGGGTCCGAGTGGCAGCTGTGCCGGAGCTCCGACTGGAAGTTCGGCCCCACCGGCCAGACGGGTGGTGACCTGGGCAGCCCCTACGGCCCTTCGATCGTTTTCGACTACGGCGGATCGGCGTCCTGCGGACCCGGTCGCTACGGAGCGCAGGCCCACGTCATGGTCTGGGACGGGTCCCAATGGCGCGAGGGCCACGTGTGGTCGGGAGCCGAGACCGTTCCGTAGACCAGTCGGCAGCCGGTGGACGACTCGGCGTCGAAGGCCGTCGCCGGGCGCCCTCATTGGTGCTGGCGCCCGCCGTCATGAGGCCGAAGTGTCAGTAGTGTCGCGTACGTCTGCGCATGGTTGATCTGAGCTCCTCTGTGCCGTGGGTGCGCGACTTCGCGACCTGGGCACCTCTGCTGCGGCTCCTGCTGGACAGCCGTCCCGGCATGCAGGCTGTCCGTTCCATCCGCGTTACGGGACGCATCGGGCGGTACAGCTGGAGCCTGGGCCTGCGGGGACGCATGTCGTCGGCGGAGCGGTACACGGTGGAGCGCGTACAGAATGCGCTGGCGCGCGACAAGACCGAAGACGTCACGTTCACGGCGGACATCCAGCCTCAGCCGGACGGACGGACCGCGCTCACATCGATCTCGTCCAGCCCTGCATTGGAACCGCCATCGCCTCCTCGCACCTGGGAGTGCTCGTCCTGGTCGACAGCTCCGTTCCCGAGCCCTGGCGCCGCCTCCCCGATCCGACGCCCGAGGCGACGCCGGCCCCGCCGGCGGACCTGGAGTTGCTGGAGCGGACACTGCGCGAGCGGTTGCCCGACTCCATCGGCGCGACGGACGAGGAGGTCGCCGCCACCGGGACGCGCCTCGGCGTCACGCTGCCCGACGAGGTCAAGGTGCTCTACCGCGTGACGCGGGCCCGGTGGGAGGACTGGGCCGACGACTACAAGGCAGCGCACCGCGTCACCCAGGCGATCGGCTGCGAGCTGTCCTCCTTGGAGTACCTGCACAGCGTCGACGGGGCCGCCCGTCACTCCCACTGGGCGCTCCCGGAGACGAAAGCAGTCATCACCCCGCCGGACGCCGCAGTGCAAGGTTTGGTCGGCTCACCCCGCTGGATCGTCTTCGGCGGCAACGGCGGGGACGGGCTGCCAATCGACCTGACCCCCGGCCCTCGTGGACACGTCGGGCAACTCGTCCTCGTCGACCACGAGCAGAGCATCGGCGCCGAACTCGTCGCCGACTCCCTCACCGACCTGATCCTGGGCCGGGTGAGGAAGGAACGCCGTATCCCTCGCGGGGACCGACTGCCGGTCGTGGCGGGGGTCGGCAACGGAGGCGTGCCTACCGTTGAGGCCGCCGCCCACCCCGACCTGTAAGTACTGTCCCTGACGGGGACCGACGGCGCGACGTACGACACCGAGGCGGCCACGGACGGGGAGGAGACCGAGGTGGGCCTGGCCCCCGTACCAGGCAGCCGCGGCACGCTCCGTGCGGTCTGGCAGCAGGACCCGGCCGCCACCCACCACCTGCCACCTGCCACCGGAGCTGTGCCACACGCAGCAGGCCGCCATGAACCAGGCCCTGCGCACGATCCTGTCCGCCCACCACCTCTGGATCGAAGACGGCCCACTGGGCGAAGCCCCACTCCTCCTCGGCCGGACCCGCCCCAGCCCATGAACCGGGACAGCACCGCCCCGCCCCCCAGTGCCCCATGCGCGCATTCGGTGGCCGTCATACCGATCTTCCGTCCCTGGGCCTCTGGCTCCCTCCTCTGTGGAGCAAACGCCGCTGAGCACGGCGCTTTCGACAGGCGGGCCCTCGGGGATGTCACAGCTGATCCCCAGGGGCCCGTGGCGTGTCCGGCTCGGGGTCAGATCTCACCGGCTGCCGTGGCGGTGAGCCAGTCAGCGGCTTCGGCATCGGTCATGAGCAGCGCCTGCGCCGGGTGGGCGGTGCCGTCCTGGACGACGTGGACACGGCCCGGGTGCGCGCTGCTCCTCTGGGCAGGGCCGGCTATCGGGGCGAGCCGCTGCCAGCGAACTCAGCGGGGCGTCAGGGCGACGTCAGCACAACGTTAGCGAGCCGTTAGCCGGCAGCCGGTAGGCTGACGGAGTGTCAGAGCCCGGGCCTGGAGCCCTGGCTCGCATGGGACATATTCAGAGAACGGGAAGCTCAGGTTGAAGAGATTCAAGACCGTCGTTGTCGCCCTCGCCACCATGGCAGGACTGGCCGTCGCCGTCACGCCGGCTCAGGCAGCCGACACCTGCACTGCGGGGGGCGGCGGCAAGTACATATGTGATTACGGCGTAACGGACCACAAGCTTCCGAACGGCGAGAAGGAACAGTTCCTCGTCGGCCTCGACTATGCGGTGTGGACGCGCTGGACCGTCAGCAAGCAGTGGACCGGATGGGTGTCCATGGGCATGCCCGATCCTCTCGGTAATGGCCGCGCCGCAAGCAAGATCAACGTGACAGATGCGCAGTGGCAGGGCGAATTCGCAACGCACATCGTTCTCCAGAACAGCAACGGCGCCACCGTGAGTAAGACGCGCCCCGACCTCGGGACGAACTGGTGGCCTTGGGACTTCCCCAAGTGCTGCTGAGGCCTTTCTTCGAATGGTGCCGCAGTTCAGCGGAGCTCCGCTGCCAGGTTCCGTTCCGGCGTAGCCGTGTGCACCTCGGGGCAGGGCGGCCGGTTCGGGGTGAGGCGTGCCCGCTACGTGACTGCCGGGCCCGGCGCGATGGTCGTCGCGCCGGGCCGGTGTCTCATACGAAGGGCGTGATCCGCTCCTCGATGCCCAGCAGCAGCTTGCCGTAGATTTCCATGCCCACCCGCGGGCGTGGAGACCGCATTGTCGTCCGGCGGTGCTCGCGTCCCGCCAGATCCCCTGCAACGGGTTGGCGTCGACGAAGGCGCCGCCGCCATGCACGCTGAGCGGGGTGCTGATGGCCTCCAGGATGTTCTTGATGGCGTGTCCGCTGCCCGCCCGGACCCCTCAACAGCTCCGCGTACTCCCGGCCCCCGAGGAAGATCACCTCCGCGTCGTCCAGCCCCTCTCGCGCGGTATGGCGAGCCAGCTTCTCCCCGGTGACGGCCCGTGGGTCGCCGAGCGTAACGTCGTAGGGGCGCAACCACTGCTCCAGCGGCACCAGCCCGTGGAGAGCGGAGACGACACGGATCAGGGACGGGTCCGTCAGCGCGTGCGCGGCGCGCCGCAGCGAACGGTGGTACCGCGGTACGTCGCGGTGGCGAGCATCGCGGCAACCCCCGGCGAGGACGTGGCCCGCGCCCTGTTCCGGGAGCACGTCAGGTCCGACGGCCACGTCCTGGCCGACGCCGTCGGCTACCGGCCGCCCCCGCCCGGAGCCGTTGCCGAGGCCCTGCTGAAGGGCGCGGCCGACAAGCCGATCTGCCGAGTGGAACCGGCGGCGCTCGCGGACGCCATCGACGTCGTGAACGCCTACGCAGGAACCGCGCACACCGCCGCGGACCTGGCGGAGCTGCACGATGCGGAGGCGGCTGCCTCCATCAAGAGTTGGGGCCGTGCCCCTGGTGCTGTTCCCCGGACCCGGACCCCGAGCAGATCGAGGCCGAGCCCGACATCGCCACCGAGTGGGCCGCAGCCGGCAGCCACCACGGTTAGGTGTTGCGGCGTCTCGATCGAGACGCCGCAACACCTAACCGTGGCTACAGCTCGCGGGCCGGCTTGCACAGTGCGGCGCGGATCGCGATCCACTCCTCGGGGACGCGTCGGCCCGGGGCGTCTGGAGCATTTGGCGTGCTGCGGCGCTGCTCTCTCTCCCGACTCGCGGGCCATCTCCAGGACTCGGACGTTCAGTTTGCCCCAGTGGTCGGCCTCGATCAGATCGCGGCAGGCTGTGCACACCGGCCGGGATGTCGGGGTTACCCATGCTCCAGCCCAGAAAGGTGTCCTTGAGGTTCATCACCACCGAGCCACCGGTGAAGGCGTAGGCCGGTGGACGCGCATCACAGAACCAGCACTCATCTGGATCCCGCGGATTGTGACCACAGTGCCGTCCGGGCGAGCCCGTTCGTAGGTCTCCAGCTTGATCTTCGCGTGGCCGTCCTGCCCATAGGGCGTGATGCCGAGATCCGGGATCGCCATGTCAGGGACAACGAGCCGGTGCCCTGCTCGTCACGTGGCTTACGTGCCTACAACCTCCATCTGGCGCTGACCTGCGAGGATCCCAGATAGCCTCAGATAACCAACGTCGGCGCTGACCCGCGCCAGGATCACGGTGGCGAACTGCTCGCGGACCTCCGGGCCACCGAGGGCGCGGGCGGTCACGGACTGGGCGACCAGGAGCACGTGCATGCGGAGCTGGCGGCCCATGTAGAGGATCTCGTTGAGCGCGTCGACAGCCGGAAAGGCCTTCGGGTCTCCGGACTCGCGGATCTTCTCCCAGTAGCGGGCCAGCTGCTTCATCATCGCGCTGGCCTCTTCGAGGAGGATCAATATCCGCGGGCCGATGGCTTTCGGGTCAGTGTCGATGCCCAGTTCGTCGGCGATGCGGGTGCGGCGCCGGCCGACCGTGCCGAGTTCGATGAGCTGGTCGTGGATGTCGGCGATGTCGCGGCAGTAGGTGACGCCGTCGATGCCGTTGGCCCAGGGGTGGGAGTTCCGCTTGGTGTCGAGGACGAACACAAGCGAGCCGTGGTGGAGCATCTGGCAGGCGATGCAGCGCAGCGTCACCGACTTGCCGCCGCCGGTGGAGGCGTTGACCAGGATGTGTGGGGAGTCGGCGTCCAGGTCGACGGAAACGATCCGGCCGCCGGAGCCGATCCCGATGACGGGAGCGGACTCCTCGGCGCCTGCCACCAGGTCGCGCACCTTGGGGTCCTTGAAGGCGGCCTTGGACGGGGGCTTGCGGGTCTTCTTCACCAGCAGGTAGGTGTCGCGCCCGGCGACGTTCCAGGCGAACGTACGCCCTCCAGGGCGAGCTTCTGGTTGATGAGGTCGGCGACCTGGTCCCGCGAGAACTTCAGGTTCCGGGACAGGTCGATGCGTATCTCCGCGTCGTCGTCGGAGAAGTTCTTCGGGATGTGGAGGTAGCGGCGCGGGTCGGTCTGCTCCGTCATCCCCAGCGGCCCGGCGATGGCCTCGTGCAGTGGGACGACCCACTCGCGCATCAGCTCGCGGCGCTCGCGGGTGAGCACCACGTACGCGGCGCTGCCAGCGGTCAGAACACAGGCCCCGCCGATCCCACCGGTCTCCAGGCCGGCCAGGGTGGCGCCCCGGCTCTCCCAAAGGCCCTGGACGGTCCGCGCGGTGGCTTCGGGACCCCGGCTGAGCAGATAGCCGTCCTCGGTGACCCCGGCCCCCAGTGCCAGGTGGAAGGACAGGCGCTGCCACCCGGCCCGGTAGGAGCGGCGCCGTACGCGGCCCTCCACCTTCGGCAGGACCCGGGTGCCCGAGCGCCAGAACGTGGCGTCGGTGCGCTTCACACCGTCCAGATCGCGGCCGCCCAGGATCCGGACGATCCCAAACATGAGGGATTCGGTGGTCTCCTCCACCTGCTTGTCGAACTTCGTCTGCGCCATGGCCGTGCCCTTTCGGAGTGCGTCCAGGCACCTCACACCCAGAAGCGGACACCGACCGTAAAACCGTTGGCCTGTGGACAGAGCGCGGCGAAATGTGGGCCCTGAGCTGCGGTCTGCGGACAACCCGGTGGCCCAAAAATGTGCAGGTGCCCCGCCTGTGGGGCGCAGTCGGTACAACGGTGAGAGGGATCAACAGGGAGGGACTGCATGACCGCACACGAGGAAGCGGTGGAGCGCGCAAGGCGGTATGAAAGGCTCGCCGTGGGCTGGGCCAAGAAGGCGCAGGAGGGCGATGCGGGCGCAGCAGAGTTGGCGCAGACGTCCGGGTCGCTGGCGGTCGCTGCCCGGATGGAGCGCATGGACTGGCCCAGGCGGGTGCTCGGTGACCAGCTTGGAGACCTGAAGACAGCGATGGACAGCCTTCGCCGCTAGCTGCCCGACCGGTGACCCCTGCGACGCCGGACCTGCCGTGGCCCCCAACGGCAGGTGGCTGGGGGGCCGCGGGTCAGGGCGTGTCGCCGGAGTAGCGCCGATAGGCAGAGCCTGGCCGCGTACCGCATCAACCAGGTCATCTACCGTCCCCCGCCCCGCCACTCAGTGTCATGGCCGCATCAGGTCGGGATCCTTCCCCAGCCCACAGGCTGCTTCCAGGACCGAGGCACGGCTCAAGCGCTGGAGGCTGCCCTGGCCTGCGGAGAGGGGACAGAGGTGCCGCGGCAGGTGCTGACCGGGATGGGCGGGGTCGGCAAGACGCAGCTGGCCGCCCACTACGCCCGCAGCGCCTTGCAGGCCGGCCAGGTGGACCTGCTGGTGTGGGTCTCCGCCACCACACGCTGGGCTGTCATCGCCACCTACGCCCAGACTGCCGCCGGCATTCTCGATGCCGACCCGGCCGACCCCGAGACCGCCGCGGGCGCATTCCTGGCCTGTCTGCAGCCCAAAGGCCAGGCCGCCCCGGTCCCCGACGGCACTGGCGCCCGAACCGAGTCGGGCAAGCCGCGCTGGGTTGTCGTCCTGGACGACCTCACCGACCCGGCCGACCTGTGTGGCCTGTGTGGCCTGTGGCCCCCGGCCAGAGGACCACCAGCGGGACGGGCACGGTCTGGACAGCGGCCAGGGCGGCGCGGGCGCGGGCGGCCGGGGACAGCTGGTCGGTGTCGTCGTCGGAGGGGATCAGGGCGCGACGGCCGCGCCCCAGGGCGGGGCCGGAGGCAGGGTTCGGGATGCTCACCAGCCCAGTCTCCCGCCCGGCCCTGCCCCGGCGGCCGGTGCCCGGGGAGAGCCGGGGGCGGGGGCGCTCCGGGCGTCACGAACTGTCGGACTCCGGCTCGTCGTCCGGCTCGCGGGGTAGGGGCCGGATCAACCGGACGTGGCCGTACCGGTGCCGGGCGGCGTCCGCGCTGATGCCCAGCCCTTCACCGATCGCGGCCCAGGTGGCGCCGGCCTCCCGGTCGGCGAGCACCGCGCAGCGGACCAGCTCACGCACCAGGTCCTCGAACTCGGCCGCCACCGCGCAGTGCACACCGGGCATCGCGCGCTCCTGGTGGAGCACCTCGTCCAGCACCCCGACCAGGCCGAAGAGAGAAGTCTGTAGCCGCGCGCTGATCTGGAGCATGGCCACGCGCGGCGGGACAGCGGCCCGAGCGTGCCCGCGGGCCCGGTAGGCCGCCTGACGGCAGGTACGCGGGCGCGGGCAGTAACGGCGGCCGCCCACCCGGCAGGAGCCGGCCGCACCATACGCAGGTCCTGTCACCCATAAACGGAGAATGCGGCCGCTCAGAGGTGACAGAACCCTCTTCGACAACTTCGCTTTCGGCCCCGGGCCGGGGCGCTCCGCCGGGGCTGAAGCCCACCCACTCTACGGCCAACTTGCCTACGTATAGGCGTGCATAGGCGATACGCGCCGCGCTTTTCCCCGGGGAACGCAGGGCCCGGTGTGCCGTCAGGGCCGGGGCCGCCGGTAGCGGCGTGCCGCGGTGTCCTCGCTGACACCCAGCGCCGCGCCGATCACGGCCCAGCCGTCACCGGCCGCACGGTCGGCGACGACCGCGGCCGCGACCACCGCGTGAGCCACCTCCAGCAGATCGAGGGCGGCACGGGTGTACGCGGCACCGGGCCGGCCGGAGTCCGGGCGCGGCTGGTCCCGCCATGCCGGCTGACGCCAGTCAGGCTCCGCGGCCTCGGCGTCCGAGGGCCGCGGCCAGGCGGCGGGCCTCCCTCGCGACCACGTAGGCCGCCGCCCGCAGCCGGTGGCGCTCCTCAGCCGTCGCCGGCAGCCGGTCTTCCCGCCGCTCCATGCCGCGGTCGATGCGCTGCATGAGCCGCCGCTCACGCGAGCAGCAGCGCTCGGAGCAGTACCGCCTCGGCCGACCGCCGGCGGGCCCGGCCTCGGGCAGCAGCCGGCCTGAAACGGGCCATGACATGGCTCGACGACAACTCCATCACGCTTGCCGACCTCAGCCAGGAGGTCCTCGTCTGGATGACCAGCAACACCGCCCAGGCCCGCGACGTATCAGCGTTCGTCCGCTGGGCTGTCGCCCGCCGCCTGACGGGCAAGGTCACGCCTGGGTGAGGCTGCTGATTGCGTCCATGGCGTTCTCCTGGTTGGGATGGCCGGATCCGTGTACGGGGGCGCTGTGGCCCTGTCGACCCAATTGCAATTCGTCACGATCCGCGCCCCCACGGTTACGCACCGCATCCGATGAAGGTGCAGGCGCCACCCAATCGGAGGTTGGATCGCTTCAGCGGCAGAAGAACGACCTGCGTTCCGCTTCCGCCGGACCCACACCGCAATCCGACACCAGCCACGCGGCCTCACGTCCCACACCCGCCCCAACGAGCAGACCTGCTCCTCTTGGGCGTGTAATGGATCTCGGTGAAACGGGACCCATCGCCTGAGAGGTGCCGCATGTCCGAGAAGACCGTTATCTTTCCTCAGGACCGGACCTGCCCCTACCACCCGCCGACGGCCTACGAGCCCCTGCGGACGGGCCGGCCGCTCTCCCGGGTCACCCTCTTCGACGGCCGCTCCGTGTGGATGGTCTCCGGGCACGCCGAGGCGCGCGCCCTGCTCTCCGACGGCCGGCTCTCCGCCGACCGCCAGAACCTCTCCTTCCCCGCCCCCAGTAGGCGCTTGCAGGACTTGCAGGATCGCTACACCGCTCTGTTCGGCGTCGACGGCCCCGCCCACAACACGCAGCGACGGATGCTGATCTCGAGCTTCGGGCTGGGGCGCACCGCGGCCCTGCGCCCCTGGATCCAGGAGACCGTGGACCGGCTGATCGACGCATTGATCGCGGCCGGCCCCCGCGCGGAACTGGTCGGCGACTTCGCTCGGCCGGTGGCGTCGATGGTGACCTGCGAGGTGCTCGGAGTCCCGTACGCGGACCACGAGTTCTTCATGATCCAGTCCCGGCGGCTGCACAGCGGCCCAGAAGCGACCGACGTGGACGACGCCCGTGAGCAGCTCAACGGCTATCTGCACGAGTTCATCGGGCGCAAACGCGAGAAGCCGGGCGGCGCACTGCTGGACGAGCTGATCGTCCAGCGTCTGGAAACCGGCGAGATCGATGTCCAGGAGCTGGCCGACCTGGTCTCGGCCCTGCTCGTCGCGGGGCACGAAACCACAGCCAGCATGATCTCGCTCGGTACGTTCACCCTTCTCAGCCACCCCGAGCAGCTGGCCGAGCTGCGCAACGACCCTTCCCTGATGCCGGCGGCGGTGGAAGAGCTGATGCGGTTCCTGTCGATCGCGGACGGCCTGCGCCGCGTAGCCACCGAGGACATCGAGGTCGGCGGGGTGACCGTCCGCACTGGCGACGGGGTGATCTTCTCCACCTCCGTGATCAACCGTGACGAGGCCGTCTTCGAAAAGCCCGACACCCTGGACTGGCACCGGCCCTCCCGGCACCACCTGGCCTTCGGCTTCGGTATCCACCAGTGCCTGGGCCAGAACCTGGCCCGTGCCGAGGTGGAGATCGCACTCGGCACCCTCTTCGAACGGCTGCCAGGGCTGCGGCTGGCGGCCGAACCGGACCGTATCCCGTTCAAGCCCGGGGACGACACCATCCAAGGCATGGTCGAACTCCCCGTGGCGTGGTGAGCAGCCCGACAACCACGACCACACCCTCACCCGGGTCTCCGTCGACACGAACGTCTGCATAAGGGCCGCTCAGCGCGCCCTGACCGCGCCTGGCGTGTTCACCCAGGACGAATTGGACCGCTGCTGCCGGGCCGCGAGGATAGCGGCGGCAGCTGGCTGCTGCGAGAGGCCGGCGCTACGTCCGGCCACCGGCAGTTCACCCAGCAGGCCACCGAGGAACGCGCGCCCCTGCGTGAACGGCGCGGCACCGCACGCCGCGAGGAATTGCGCAGGCTCGAAGTACTGCCTCTTCACCAGTCGTCCACGGTAAGGACACCGCCGAGCCCGCCGACATCATCGTCTCCGTCCCCGCCACCCACGTCGCCCCCGTCCCCGAGGAGGCGGAGGCGTACAAGCGCGTGCCCCTGCGGCGGCGTCCCGCCGCCATCGCCCGCGCCCGCACCGGCCGCCGCCCTGCCACTCCCCCACCACCACCCCGGACGCGCGAGAGCAGGGCCAGCGGGGGCTCGGGGGCGGGCTGGCCGCAGGTGCGCGGGGACGGCTCCGACCGCTGGAAGATCACATACCCGCGCCATCCGTACAACGACACCGGCCCTGCGGCGCAGCGTCCTTCACCACGCCTCGTGCTTCACCGCCCAGGGCCCCGCGGACCTCACCACCGACCAGGCATTCGAGGCGCTGCGCCGGCCGGGCGCGCAGGCGTGCGAGATGTGCGGCGCCGACCAGCTCACCACGCCGCCGGGCGGCCCCGGCAAGGCCCGGTGAGCACCGGGAGGGAAAGGCCGCGGCCGTCTGGGGTGTCCCTGCGGCGGACGGGCCGTTGAACGGGCATGGACCTTCATGCTCTCGGCCGGGTCGGCACACTGGTGCACCGGGCGGGCCGCGTCACCGTCCGCAGGCCCGGCCGGCTCGACGAGGACGTCGACACCGGCGGCCGGGGTGGGGCCGGCGGGCACGAGGCGCCCGGCGACGGCATCGTCGCCGACGGCGCTGGACGTCGCGGGCGCAATGGCCGGGACGGCGCACCCGAACCGTCCGCGATGCCCTCGGGAGCAACGGCGGCAGGCACGGCCGGGTCGGTGGCCAGGGCACTGCCGGCGGGCGGGGCGTCAACACCAGGCGCAGCGGCGGGGGTGGCCGGCAGCAGTTCCTGGCGGGCAGAGGGGTGTTGTGTCCGGGTGTCGCGGGCGCAGCGGAAGCGGCGGTACCGCTACCGCCGTCGCCGTCGCCGTCGGTTGAGGGCGGGCCCGGCCGGGGCGTCCGGCAGGACGTCCGCTTCTACTCCCGTACCGGTCGCGGAGACGGGCGACGCGGGAACGTGCGGTCCCTGCCCGAGCGCGGCTGACCGGCCCGGCGTCGGCAGGGGCTGGGGCGCTGGCTGCGGCCTGCGGGGCGCGAGGGCGCAGCGGCCGGAGTGGGCGGGCGCAGTGCCCGGGGTCGGGAGCGTGGTCGCAGCGGCTGGGGCCCTGTCCGGCGCGGCCGCGGGTACGGAACCCGGCGTGCTGGGCCCGGCCGGAGCGGCGTCTGCGGGGGCAGGCGGGATCTCCCCGGAGGACGCGGCGGTTGCCGGGACGCCGGAAGCGGGACCTGGTTCCGCCGGAACACGCTGCGGCACTGCCCAGGACGCGCGGAGCAGACCGCCACCCGCGAGGAGATCACGGCCGCAGACCCCCGTCATGCGGCCCTTCGACTTCTCCGTCGCCTAGCTGCCTCCCCTGGCATCAGGAACGGCTCGTCGCTGTATGTGCCCGGGGCGAAGCGCTCCACGGCGGCGGCGATCAGGTCAGGATGCGCGGGACGACGGCGACGCCAGAGCCTGTTCCCCAGGGCGTAGAAAGGCAGGAACACAGACCGATTCAGCACCCGCTGCTTGCCCGGAAGGGTGGCGCCCGCCCGTAACCGCAACACCAGGATGCCTCGATTCGGCGTGAACCGGACTGCCTCGAGGGCGGCCCAGGGAACTGTCTCGACTTTGTGCCGCCGCACCTTGCTGATGCCCGCCGCATTGATCCGTAGCGCCGGCTGCCGCCACGACGCGACGAACATCGGCAGGCTGCACACCCCGGCGAACACCGGAAGCCCCACGTACCCACCCACACCTACAGCACCCATGATCCCTATGCCTCCGCGCGCAATCAGCACTCCCCCCAGGAAGAACGCAATCACTTCCAGAACCAGGAGGAACGCCATGAGGCCGAGGATGATGCCGAGGTGGCCCAGCGCACGTCGCCCTCGCTCAGCAGGCAAGAACAGCCCATCGGCAGTCACGGAGCCAGTAGGTGCGGACACGAAGAATCCCTCCCCTTGGAGAACCGAGCCCGGAGCCAGCAGCCAAGCCCCCGCCACCGGACCGTATTGCCGAGCCAACCAGGGGACCACACTTCCGATCGACAATCCGCTCTCTCAATCGAGCGACGGCCCCGACCAGCCAGTCCCAGAATCGCGCCATACCTGCCATCAGTTGGCCATCGGCGCTGAGATTAGGACACGGAATGTCAGCTTGTCATTCATGCATTGCGCCAGGGTCCGGTGCCCTTCCGATGGCAGGCGGAGCGGCTGCATGCTCGCCCGTAGCGAGGAACCGGCCCACGTCGTGACGGGTGGCTGGGAGGCGGTTCTTCGATCCGGCCGGACGCCCGGGGCCGGGTATATCACCCGCTGACCCACCCGCGGCCCAGAACCGCCTGACCAGGCACCAGGGCCCGCACCCCCGTTCGGGGTGCGGCGTCGCGCAGGGCAGCCATCGCGCCCGTCAGGCGTGTGGAGAAGCCTCCTTGGGTGCCGGAAGTGAAGGACGGGCGGCCTCGAGCAGCTCGTCCTCGGCCGCCGTGAGATCCGCGTCGGCCGCACCAGCGGCCGGCTCGGCGGCGCCGGCGGCCGGGCGCAGCGGCGGGTGTGGGTGACCCGGACGGCTCGGCCGGCTTGTCGGGGGTAGCGGCCTGGGTGTCCGGGGCAGGGCTGTGCGGGGTGCTGACGGCATGTGAGGGCGCGGGCGGGTGCGCAGCGGGCGCAGGTCCGGTGAGGGTGTGCAGGGCCTGGAGATCGGCGGATACGGCCTCGGAGCCGGGGCGGCGGTCGTGGGCGATCGGGGACGCGGTGATGAAGCGGGCGTGTGGCATGTCGGCGGTCAGGGCGAAGTCGGCGAGCCGTCCGTAGTCGCGTTCCGTGACGGCCAGCTCGGCGCGCTCGCCGTCGCGGGTGAGGGTCAGGGTCAGGCCGGGGTTCAGGGCGGCGACCGTGGCGGGGGCGTCGGTGTCCAGGACCGGCACATGGTGGGTGCGAGCGAGGTGGTGGAGGGTACGGGCGGCGGCCGGCAGGGCCGGGCCCGACAGCGGCACGGCCGGCGTCCAGACGCGGCCGGTACCGCCACGCCGGCTGACGCCACTCAGGCTCCGCAGCCAGACGGCGAGCCTCCCTCACGACCACGTAAGCCGCTGGCAGCCGCCGCCCCCGTACGAATATCCCCGAGCAGGCCCGGGCTCGACGGCTACGGGACGAGGCCACCCCACACCGACCCCGACCTCGGGCGACGGCGTACTCCCGTATGCCTCCTCCGGCTCCGGCAGCCCGAGGGCCTCGGCCTGCTCGGAGGCCAACGGGAGGGCGACTTACTGGTGGCCACCGACTCGAAGCCGTCCACCGTGCGCGTGTCCGTATGCACGCCGGTGACCGTGATCTCGAACCGTCGGCCAGATGCAGCCGCATGTCCGCGGCGAACCCCTCCCGGCCGCGCGGCACGCGGTCCCGTAGCGCGGGCAGGATCCGCTGAGGCACGTTGACGATGTACGTACCCCCGACACGGATGTCCCTCGTCCGCACCGGGCACCTCCACCACAGCTCCCACGCAGCAGCCACGGCGATCTGCTGCGATCCGCCCTCAGAGCCTGTGTCTCCACACCGTTCTCTCGGGCGTCGCCGAGTGTGGTGTGACGGTGCACTGCATCGGGTGACCTGGGCTTCTTCTCCGCATCTCTGGGGTTGTCGTGATCGTCGCGGCACGTGGCAGATGAGATCGGAGGAGATCCTTGCGGGCCTTTTCGTGTGAGGCTGCCGTCCGGCGTCCGGTACTGGACGGTGGTGGATGAGGACTTCGCGGTGGTGCCGGAGGCGGACGCGTTCTTGCGGCATGTGCGGTTCGGCCGGGATCAGGCGGAGCTGACGACGTGTACGTACGCCGGGCACGTCGCCTTGTACCTGCGGTGGTGCGGGCGGATGGGCCGGGACTGGCGGATTGCAGTGGAGGAGCTGGGCCTGATCGTGGTCGGTCGTGGAGCGCGCGAGGAGATGGGGGCGGGGCGTGCGCATCGGGCCGGTGGGTGTAAGTGGCATGGTCGTGCGCCCCTCACATGCGTTTGCGCGCCCGCTGAGTGGCCCAGGGCGGATCTATGTTCGCAGCGCCGGAGGGGTAGATGATCGACGAGCGAGTCTGGTCGCCTCGGCGGTCCCGGCCCTGGTCGGCATCGCCGACCGCGCTGACTTCGGCCGCACCCGACCGACCCCGGCTGCCGGACCCTGCGGGTGGCCGACGCGATCCACGAGGAGGAACCTCATGCCCAAGGTCACTTACTGGAATCTGGAGCCGCTTCCGAAAGACATGGGGCAGCCTTACGGTGATGTCGGGACCGGTGACATCCCGGGCCACAGAGGTCTGGCGATGACGTACCACCACGTCGTGTCCAAACACGACCTGGGTCAGCTGTGGGTCGACACCCTCCACAACGCGCAGTTCGGCGCGGCCAGAGCGTACCTCCAGTACCTGGAATCCCATGCCGCGGCCTACAAGGCGATGATCGCCCCGCCGGGATCGATCAACCCCCAGGACGTTCCGAGGGTCGTCGACTTGGTCAGGGGACTGCGCCGGGGCACCATCGCCCACGCGGCCGGCGGCGGTCGCCATGACGGATTCGACGACTTCTGGCGGTTCTACATCTGGCTGCCCGGCAACCTCTTCAAGGGCCCACACGATCGCAAGGACGAGCCCGGCGACGCTATGGACCTGGGGGCCAAAGTCATCCTCAGGGCCCCGCAGCACACCCTCCTCAGCGACCTCCACTCAAGGATCCACGCCTTGCATCGGTCGCCGGCCGATGCGGCTGTCGCCAAGGCCGCGTGGTACGGGATACGGAAGATGGCCTCGGGGTTCAAGATCCCCAGGCACTTCAACGCCAAGAACTGGGAGTGGAACGCCGTGGAGGGTGGACCCGTCGTCCGGCACCCGCGGCAGCAGCAGGCCGAGCCCCGGGACGTCGCACCCGAGCACGCGTGAGACACCCCGGCGCCGGGATCCGCCGTAGCGCAGCCCGAACGGCCGCCACAGACGGCCCGCGCACGATGCCGCCCGGCTCTCCCGCTGAAACACTGGGCGTCCGAATGCCATGCCCCGTACGGATCGATCCGGTCCACCCGCCCTTCGGGCGAACCGCGGCCCTGCGGAGCCGCGATGCCGGAAGCGACCCGAACCCGACGACAAGTGGAGGCCGACATCGACGCCCGGCTGCGGACCTGGGCCAAGTGGGGGGACCTGGCACCGCACCAGCCGACGAAGACGGAGAAGGTGGGCGACCCCAGGGTCGAGCCGATCAACGGACGCCAACGCACCACGCAGAAGTGGACCGTCGCCCGCACCCCAAGCCAGGTGGCGGCGGTCGACGCGGACTCCGACCCGTACTGCTTCCCCGGCTCGATCGTCCAGTCCGCCCCCCCCTGCTCAAGAACGGCATCCTGGTGCCGGTCGGGATCGACACCGAGGACCGGGCGGAACTGGGCATCTCCATCACCCGCCTGGAAGGGAAGGAGACCGCGTCACCGCCCACCCTGAGCAACATCAACGAGGCGCTCAGCACGATCATCGGCGAGAAGATCTGCCCTTCCACCAACCCCTACTTCACCAAGACCGAGGCATACACCGGGCAGGAAGCCGCACCGCAACTGGGAGTCTCCGCCCGATACGGCGGATTCGGCGCGAAGCTGGACGCCGCGATCGAACGCAAGGAGTACCACAACACGGTGGTGGTCTACCTGCGCCAGCACGGCTTCACCGCGCAATGCGACATGGAACCCCCGGGGTCGTTCTTCGGCGACAGCTTCACCGAGACCAAGCTCCAGGCCCTGGTCGACCGCGGCGTCATGAGCTCGAAGAACCCGCCGCTGATCGTCTCAGAGGTCCACTACGGACGCATCGTGATCTTCACCCTGACGTCCTCCAGCAGCGAGACCGAGATCAACGCCGCCCTCCAGGCCAGCTTCAGCGGCTTCGGCTCCGAGATCTCCACGGAACTCAAGACGCGCTACAAGAACGTCTTCAACCAGTCCAAGATGACCATCATCGGCAAAGGCGTCCCCGAAGAGGTCCTCCAGGCACTGGTCAGCGGCGACTACAAGAACATCTTCCCCACCGAACAGACCTACCGCAGCTACGTTCCCCTCGGCTACACCGTCCGCACCCTCAACGGCGAAGACGCCCGACTCGGCGAGTCCACGACCTACGACGCCGTCTCCTGGGACGGCATGCAACGAGCGGTCACCCTCACCCTGGACCGATTCGCCGGCGGCTTCGGCGGCGGTAGCGGCACCGACAACTTCTGGGTCACCCTCGACGGGAAGGACCACCACGTCACGATGGGCAAGCCCGCCGTCGCGAAACGGATCTTCGCCAGCGACGGAACCGGCGAACCGTTCCGCGTGACCCGGTACGCCATCGGCGAAAAGGGCGACTGGCGTGAATTCCCGAAGGGACCGATCTCCTACTCCCCGAAGGAACGGGGCTGGTTCTCCGACAACGGCACACTGGCGATCAGATCGATGGCCTTCCCCCTCTCGATGGGGTTCGGCTACACCGCCTCCTGGGCGTAGCGGCCGAGGACCGGACCACTACGGCCAAGGCGTTGTGCCTGCCTCGCGACACGTCGCCGGTCACGGCGTCAGGAACCCTCGGACGGACCCCCGGGGCGCGGGGCAGGCACGGCGGGCCGACCGCCTCCGCTGCCTGTCACGTCCACCACACCTGTTGCACCCGTTCCCCTCATCCCGACCGCTTCTGAGCTGCGTGAACTCGAACCGCACACTCGCAGCGCCCCCGGAGAAGCCGCGGCTTTTGGGCGATGGCTTGTTGGACGACTGGGGAAGAACCCAAAGGGCCTACGGCCATCCGTCAGGTCGGCCACAGTGGCGGCATGAATCCGTTCGGCGGGGACTACCAGCAGCAGGCGCGCTACTTCACCGACCGGGCTCTCTTCAGAACGGATCCACGCTCAGCACTACCTGCAGTTCCCCCCGCACGCCCGCGCAGCTGAAACCCGAATAGGACAGTCCGTGGGAGCCGGGTGGGATGGGCGGGCCCAGAACGTGGGTGAGATTCGCGATGGTCTGCCAGGTGCCGGAGTCGGAGAAACGGATGGTGTGGTACAGCGTGCCCGCGGCATTACCTGCGACAAGGACCACGTGGAGGTTGCCGCCGACGTTCGCGCAGGCCACCAGGCCATCGGCGAAGTTCAACCCTTGCCCTCCGGCGGCAGCGCTCGCGTCGCCGGCGCGGATCCAGTTGCTTGTCGTGCTGGAGCGAATGCTGTGATAGAAACGCCCGTCACCACTGATGGCCACCAGATGAAGGTCACCGCCGATCTCCGCGCAGGCGCTGGGTCCCAGATTGCTACGGGAGACGGCGTGGTTGAGGTTGGTATAGGGCTGCCAGTTGTCGGAGAAGCGGATGGTGTGGAACCCGACCAGGTTGACGCCGTCGCCGGCTACACCAGACACCAATCCATGCAGGTTGCCGCCGACTTCAGCGCAGTAGGGATTGCTGTACTGAGATCGGTGGGAAGGGTCCCCCGCAGCGGTGGCGTTGACGTTTCCGAAAGGATGCCAGCGGCCCGTACCACCGTAACGGATGGTGTGCCAGACCGTGGATGGGTCATCCTCCGGATCGAGAAAGGCCGTTCCCAGCACATGCAGGTCGGGACCGACAGGGGAGGCGCCCAGAGCATGCATGTGTCCAGGTACGCCTGCACCGCCCGCTCCTACGTCTCCCCAGACCTGCCAGCTCTTCTCATCGCTGAACCTGATGGTGTGCCACAAGGCTCTTCGCCCCTGGGCCACCACGTGGAGGTTGCCGCCGCGCTCCGCACAGCAAGCCGCACGGGCCCCGATGTCGCCGACCACGGTCTCGACATTGCCCCATGGCTCCCATGCGTCACCGTGCCGGATCGTGTGCATCAACGCCATGGAAAACCCCCTTCCCCCAGCAGCACCCCCCTTGAAGCATATATACCCTGATTGGCTATATATCACTCTCAAGCGCGCACCTAGGGTTCTCGCACAGCTTGTGGCGAAATTAGCGCGTTCACTTCACTATCGTCCGTCGGGCACGAGGTCTTCCGACCTGCCCTAGCAGGTGGCTCTCCTCGTCGAGCAGTTCACCGGCCAGACCAACCGCAGCGCGGTCATCACCGCGATGCTCATCCAGCAGGCTGCGGCCCCCTGCAACCGGACCCAGGAACAGCTGAACGCACTACGAAAACTCGGCATCGCGATACACAAGACTCCACCTACCCCACCATTGGCCGCCACCCTGTCCTCCTGCCGTCCAAACTGGCGCAGCTCATCGAGGAACAGATGACCCACGGCAACACCACCGGCGGGCGACCGGCCGGTGCCAGCGGTCACGCCCGACGTGGCCGCCCACCCTGCCGTAGCTGTGTGCGGCCACGACACCGTACGCGTACGAGGTCTCAGATGCAGGCGGCCCGACGTTAGTCCGGCCGAGTGATTTCCGAGGCGTTTCATGTAGTCAAGCCCGGTATTGGTGCATCAGGGCCTAGGCAGAAAGGGGATTGTCCGGTTCCGTGAGGGAACCTGCTCCCCTTCTCGCGATGGGAACGCGTTCATGAACGCAGCGCAGCACACCCCAGCCCGCAGCGCGCGCCGCCGCACCACCCGGCTGGCCGCCGCGGCGGCTCTCCTGCTCCTCCCCGCGACGGCTCTGGGCGCCCTTGCCGTCCCCGCGCAGGCGGCCTCGTCCTGCACGGTCAACGGCGTCCCGCAGCCGGGCCCGGTCATCAACGGCACTCCCGGCAACGACACCGTCATCTGCTCCTTCCTGGACACGGGGCATGTCATCAACGCCCTGGCGGGGAACGACACCATCACCTTCAGCGGCGACATCCGCGGGCGGCTCAACGCCGGTGACGACGCGGACGCCATCACGACGAACCGGGGCTCCCACCTGTTCCCCGAGGGGGACCTCGACGGGCAGTTCGGCCGCGACCGGATCACGATCAGCGGCACGGTGGAAGGAAAGGTCCGCGGCGGTCAGGACAGTGACCAGATCGACCTCGAAAACGCCACCACGGCGCAAAGCACCCTCGTCCGCGGGGCCCGGGGCGACGACCGCATCACCTTCCGCTCCGGAGTGGTGAACAAGGGATCGGTTGAGGGCTTCGACGGCAACGACGTGATCGTCGTGCCCGACAACCAGGGCGTGGTCGACGGTGGCGCCGGCGTCGACATCTGCCACGTCGGCGGCAACCCGCCGCTCAACTGCGAGGTGCGGCGGCGCTGACCAGCCCTCCCTGTCCCGTTCCTACTCGATTCCCGTCACGTGGGCCCATCCGACGCTTGATCCCGGTACGGGCGAGCGGCTCGGCGACGAGGCGGCAGTGGGCAGTGAGGGCACTGGAGACGGCCGGTAGGCCGAGCCGAGTCGGCCGGTGTCCAGGCGCGCGCCGGGGGCTGCGCGCGCCGGGTGGTTCCCTATGGCGACCGGTGGTGTCCTGCCGACGGCACCGGTCGCGACGAGACGAAGGGGTGACTACGTGCCCGTCTCCCCGGCCGGAGGACCCATGCACGCGATCAGCGCGACCTATCTCTCGACCGGATGCCTTCAGCCTGATGAGGTGCCTCGACGGGCAGGATCCGGGTGGTCTGCCAGGTAGTGATCCGTCCCCCTCTGGTGCTGTCCTGTCACCGCGTGCCGCCTCTGTCCGGCGGGCGTACCGTCTGGTTATGGGTGTTAGGTTCTGCGCCAGGTGAGCGGGTGCCGTGAGCGACCCAGTGCGGTTGATCAGCTGAGCGAGGCGTTGGCGATGGCTGTACGCCGTACCGGTGCCATGGCCGGGGGTGTCTATCTGAAGGACACCGCGGAAGAGGTACTGGGCTTGGTTGTGCTGTGCGGTCTGCCGGTCGAGGCTTTCGCTCCGTGGTGGCGGGCTGCGCTCGCTTCCCGGGGGCCGACCCCGGATGCGCTGTACGAGGATCGGCTCGTGTGGGTGGGTTCTCAGGAGGAGCTGGCCCGCTTGTATCCGCGCTCCGCCGCGAGTATCCCTTACCCTCTCGCGTTCGCGGTCGCCCCGCTGAGAGGCGTACGCCAGCGCTGGGGCACGCTGATGTTGATGTGGCCGGCCGGTCGCTCGTCCTGGCTTACGCTTCGCGAGCGTGAGCACATCGCCTTCAGCTCGCAGAGCATCGCCCAGGTCCTGGACGCGGCAAACCCCCCTCCGACCATTCCGGACCGGCCCCGCTACGTCCCCCCTCTGCACCACCCCCGCACGACAAAGACACATCAGGCGCTCGCGGCGGCCGACCTGGTCGAGCGTCTTCCCCTCGGAGCACTTTCCCTCGATCCGGAAGGAAGGATCACCTTCGCCAACACCGCTGCCACCGACCTGTTGGGCAAACCGGTGAGGCAACTGTTGGGTACCCAGCCGTGGCAGTCGCTGCCGTGGCTGGACAACGTCACCTGTATGGATACCTACCGCACGGCCGTGACCAGCCGCGAGCCAGCCGCCATGACCGTCCTGAGCCCGCCGGACCGGTGGCTCGGCCTCCGCCTTTACCCGGGCGACAGCGGAATCAGCGTCCTCATCACGCCCAGCAGTACCGCTGGCCGCTCCGACAGGCCAGTCGGCGAGGAGCCGGCTGCCGTCGGCACCCCGGACGCGAGCCGTATTCACCTGCTCGTGTACCTGGCGGCCGCGTTGACCGATACCGTGAGTGTCCAAGACGTCGTCAATCTGGCCGCCGATCAGATCCTCCCCGCTTTCGGCGCCCAGGGTCTGATCATGTCCACAACTGAAGTCGGACGCATCCGGATCATCGGATACCGCGGTTACGACCCGGAGGTCATCGAGCGACTCGACGGCCTGCCCACGGATGCCGATCTCACCCCCGCCGGCCATGCCCTGGCAACCGGAACCGCCTCCTTCTTCACCGACCGCACCGAGCTGGCCCGGGCCTACCCCGGAACGCCGCAGACCAGCGACAAGCACGCCTGGGCCTTCCTCCCGCTGATTACCTCCGGGCGCCCCATCGGCTGCTGCCTGCTCGCCTACAACCGTCCGCACACCTTCACCGCCGCGGAACGCTCCGTCCTCACGCCGCTGGCGGGGCTCATCGCCCAAGCCCTGGACCGCGCCCGCCTCTACGACGCCAAGCACAACCTCGCCCACGCTCTCCAGCAGACCCTCCTGCCCCACACCCTGCCCACCGTGACCGGACTCGACGTCGCCGCCCGCTACCTCCCCGCCAGCCACGGCATGGACATCGGCGGCGACTTCTACGACCTCATCCGCCTCACCGACACCACCGCCGCAGCCATCATCGGCGACGTCCAAGGCCACGACGTGACAGCCGCCGCCCTCATGGGCCAAGTCCGCACCGCGGTCCACTCCCACGCCACCGCCGGCGCGCCCCCCGACCAAGTCCTCGCCCGTACCGACCGGGACCTGGCAGACCTGGACGCCGGGCGGTTCGCCTCCTGCCTCTACGCCCATCTCGACCTGGCCCACCACCGAGTGACCCTCACCAGCGCCGGCCACCCCCCGCCGCTCCTGCGCCACCCCGACCACCGGGCCCAAGCCGTAGACATCGACCCCGGCCCGCCTCTCGGGCTCGGCCTGGGGACCCCTTCTTATCCGCTCACCAGCCTTCCCCTGCCCCCTGGATCCCTCCTCGCCCTCTACACCGACGGCCTCGTGGAGGTGCCCGGCACCGACATAACTGATCGTTTCAGAATGCCGTCCTGCGGAGACGCTGGCGGCTCATGGAACAATCCCTTCAGCCACGGGCTCAGGGGGGATGGTGCTGTATGGAACGGGTTGGGGCTGCACGGGAGCTCGTGCTTGGCTACGTCGAGGCTCTGAACGCGGTTGACGAGGCTATGAGGGCCGCGATCCCGTCGCTTGAGCAACTCGCAGATGTCCTCGGCCTGGTCCGTTCGCGCCGAATCATCAGCCGGAGTGGGCACATCGGCACCTACTCCTACACGGTTCATGGGGCCGGGTGCCGCTTCGTCAGCGACAACGGCACCGAGGTCGATGTCGACTTCGACGCCGACGGGAGCGAAATCTTCGACCTCTGGCGGCTGCGCTCGTACGGGCTGAGCCTGCCGGAGCCTCTCGACGTCACTGATCAGGACCTGCGGACCGCAGTGCGGTCCCTGCAACCGCTTCTGACCGAGGTGCGACCGGGGTGGTTCAGCGTAGCCAGCTGATCGATCAGGATGGGGTGCGCAGGCGGCGCAGGCATATGAGGCCGCAGGCCAGTTCGAGCAGGCCCTGATGAAGATCGGCGCGTCGCTCGTAGCGGGTGCGGAGCCGTTTGAACTGGTGCAGCCAGGCGAAGGCGCGCTCGACCACCCAGCGCACCTTGCCCAGTCCGGAGCCGTGGGCGACGCCGCGTCGCGCGATCAACGGCTTGATGCCCCGCTTCCACAGCAGGCGGCGGTACTTGTCGAAGTCGTAGCCCCGGTCGGCATACAGGCGCCGGGGCTTGCGGCGGGGACGTCCCCGCCGTCCGCGGATCGGTGGGAGGGCGTCGAGCAGGGGCAGGAGCTGGGTGACGTCGTGGCGATTGCCGCCGGTGAGAGTGACGGCGAGCGGGGTTCCGTGGCGGTCGACGATCAGGTGGTGCTTCGAGCCGGGGCGGGCGCGGTCGACGGGTGAAGGGCCGACGTGATCCCCCCTTTGAGGGCCCGGACGTGCGACCCGTCCACGGAGCAGTCGTCCAGGTCCAACAAGTCCGCGCGGCGCAGTTCGGTCAGCAGGGCGGCGTGCAGGCGTGGCCAGACGCCGGCCTCGGTCCAGTCCCGCAGCCGGCGCCAGGCCGTCACCCCGGAACAGCCCACGGTCTCCGCCGGGACGTCCCGCCAGGCGACACCGGTCCGCAGCACGAACAGGACTCCGGCGAGTGCTGTTCGGTCAGGAACACGCAACCGCCCGGGATACCGGCGGCGCCGTTCGGGAGCGGGTGGCAGCAACGGGGCCACCCGCTCCCACAGGTCGTCCGGAACAAGATCAGCACGCACCCGGACACCCTGCCGACCAGGATTGGCGAGTGCAAGACCCGCAGCTCAACTCATTCTGAAACGATCAGTAAGCCAGACAACCGCCGCCCTCGCCCGGCATCTGAGCGAGTCGGGCGGCCTCCCCCCGCATCAGCTCATCGACAGCCTTGTCGCCTACACCCGCCCCTCCGGCCGGCACACCGACGACATTGCCCTCCTCCTGCTCCAGCCCCACCGTTCTACAACCGCATGAAGCCCGGCCCGACCACGGCCTCCTGCGTGATCCTGGGCGGCGCGGCGGTCATTGGCGGCGCCACTGTTCGCGAAGATTTACCCCTCATGGGCCAACCCTCTTCAGGTCGGCCCTGCTGCTGGCGCCCTCTACCTGACACTGGCCGTTCTCACCTGGCGCTGGTACCGACGGCAGGCGGCGCAGCCCCACCAGCACGCTCCCCTGCAGCCCGCAGGTGGGCGCGGGAGCGGCCAGGGATGCCTCGCCGTGGACGGCCGGGGGCGGGGCAAGGAAGACGTCGAGGACATCGCCGAGACCCCTTAGCCAGCGAGGACGCGAAGCCGGGACCGGGCCCTGTGAGGTTGCGGGCACGGGCACAGCCACACTCCCAGGCACAGCAACAACGGTGGTACCCGGTGCCGAGGCAGACCCCGACTGCGGGCACGGGCACAGCCGGGCATGGCGGTTCGCGGGCGTGGCCGCCGGAGCGCCATCGGCAGGAACCGCCCCGCCGCCGTTTTCGATGTCGGCCTTCAGCTAGGGGTAGAAGCGGGCTGCTTGAGCAAGCTGGTCATGATGAGCGCGGCCGGGACGGGTTCGCGGCTGCGCGTGCCGTTGAGGAGGGAACTGGATGCCTACAGGGATAGCTGTCGCATGCGACCCGATGGCTGCCTCGCCGTCTACCTGGCGGTCGAGACGGGAAGCGACGGGGACGAACGCTCCGCAGACGAGGTCTCCCATGGCACGCAAGGCCACCGAAGGCGACGGATGGGTGCTCACCTTCGGCTTTAGCCAGCCGAAGGTGACGTGCCCAGGATGCGCGGACGGCCGTGGCCCGGTCCTGGATCGCGGCGTGTGCCGGCGGTGCATGGGCCGCGTCGACTCGGCGTCCAGGTGCGTGTACGCCTCCACCAGATCGAGCCGACGCAGACCGGGGAAGACTGAGCGCGCCGATCTGAGACCGGTCGGCTCTGCGAGGCACCACAGCAGCGCAGGCGTTGGGCCACGTGACTCCATAGCCGCGCCCCGGGGGCCATGCTGGCCCCCGGGGCCCGTGGCGTGTCCGGCTCCGGGACAGACCTCTCCGGCCCCCTGTGGCAGCGAGCCAGCCGGCGGCCTCGGCGTCGGTCATGAGCAGCGTGGGGTGGGCGGTGCCGTCCTGGACGACGTGGGCGCGGCCCGGGAGCGGGCTGATATTCGGGGCGGGGCCAGCTATCGGGGCAAGCCACCTGGAGGTCGCCGTCGGCCGTCCGCTGCCCGGCAGCCGCCACGACGCGGATGACAAATACCGGGCCACGGACGCAGCCGACACCCTGGACAGGGTGTCCATGCTGATCGCCGCGTACTGCCAGCACACCGGCATGTCCCAGGGCCCTCTCCAGCAACATCTGCAGACCAGCCAGCAGCACAACTGGGGGCCGGGCCGAGGACGGCGACCGGGCGCACCTGGCCGGGCTGCTGGGCGGTCCTGCTCCCGAAGCCAACGCCTTCGGGCTGAGTGCGAGGCTCTGAAGCAGGATTCGTGCCCCTCAGGCTGTGCCGGGCCCGCGTGTCCGGCACAGCCTGTTCCAAGATCCCCCTTCTCGGGCCGCCGCCCGGCGTAGCCGGAGGTCCGTGGCGTCACCCACACCGAAGACCGGTACGGGCGAGATATCGGTGCTGTCGGGTTCCCGGGTCAGCCGGTCGAGCGTGGTCGGCGCCTCCTCCGCGCCGCTCATGCCTGTCCCGGCCCGTGAGACATTCACCGCAGGCAAGTCGGCGCCGGACCCTCGTCAGGCGCAGGGCCCCCGGTCTCGTGTCACCGGCCGGGCCCCTCAGCAGAGTCTTCCCGCCGAGGCGATCTGCAAGTCTGGAGTGAAATTCACCGCCTGGCCAAGCTGCACCGTGACGGTCTCGCCGCCGGGCTGGCCGCCTTGGGCGAAGCTGCCATCGCCTCCATCACCGCCGGACGAACCGGTGGTGTCGGCCTGGCTCTGGCCGCCGGGGTGAGCGTTGTACGACTGGCCCTGGGAAGGGGCCGCCCGTTGCTGCCCGTACCCGACGCACTCCACGCCATTTCCGGCCGACAGCGGCCAGCAGCGAGTCGATCGCGTCGCGCCCCGGCTGCGGGTGCCGTAGCCGGGGCGGCAGGCTGGAGACACGTCGCCGCCGGGCCGTAGCCGCCAGTCACGGCACGCGAACAGGTGAAAGCCGGACCCGGCGAAGCCGAAGGTCGACCTCGACGAGCCGCACCATGAACTCGTCACCCTCGCGGACCACCTGCTCGGGTGACTCCACAGGCGGGTCGGCGAGCTCGGAAACGTGAACGAGGCCCTCGACACCTTCACCGACACGAACGAAAGCCCCGAAGGGAACGAGCGTGGTCACAGTTCCGGACATCGTCTGACCAACCAGGTCGGCGAAGGGCACGAAGGGGTCCTCCTGAAGAGCCTTCAGTGATACGGCCACCTGGCCCTGCCGCGTGTCGGTGTTGAGCGCTTCGACAGTGACCCGCTGCCCTTCCGTGACCACCTCCGACGCGTGACGGATATGCGACCACGACAGCTCGGGCACCCGGATGAAGCCAGCACGGCTCCCGGGCGGCTCACCGTCGAGATGAACGAATACACCGAAGTCGCGGACCTCGGCCACGGTTCCCGTCAGAACGTCTCCCGGCTGAACTCCCAGAAGAAAGGAGCGCAGGGCGTCGTCCTCGCACGCCCTCGCCGACAGGTGAACGATCTCCCTCCGAGGATCCTCGGCGATCACCTCAGCTGTGATCTCCTGGCCCACCTCGACGAGCTCCGAGGGATGGCCAAATGCCTTCCTCGACAGTTCATGCAGCCCGACCACCCCCACCGCCGGCAATGCGCCCGGCTCATGGAGGTGCACGACGACGTCAGTGCCGTCGATCGCCACCACCGTTCCCGTCCTCACGTCGAGAGGATCAGCGTTGGCAAGAGACTCGCGAAGCGGCTGGATCGGATCAGCAGGAACCACACAGGCCACCCTATCCGCCAGCCTCGAACGGGGCAGCGCTCGGATTTACTCTCCCTCAACGAAGCACACCTCATCCTCGACAAGCCGGGCGTCAAGCCCTGCCCGAGGTGCTGTCCCGAAAGCCGGCTGCTCCAGACACCGCTCCCCAGCACGGCATAAGAACCCGGTCCTCAGCGCGAGAAACCGGACACTGCTGCCGGGAGCGAACCGCCCCTGGGCACGCCGGGCGGACAGCCCCGTCCCCCGCACAATGCCGGGAGGGTTTTGACACCGACGAGGGCGGGAGTCGTTTCGACGTGACTGTGGCTGGGCTCAGCGGCCGGGCAGCGGAATACCGGCCAGCTTGCCCGGTGCCTTCGCGGCGGCCGCTCCGCGGAACTTCTCGGTCAGGGAGCCGGTGCGGAGAAGGTCGCCGGGGGTGACGAAGTCGGGCTGGGCTTCCATAGCGCTGATCTGGTCCAGAGCCTGCTCTGACGGCAAACCACCGTCGGGCACCTGGGGGTGGCGGGCCCGGTGCAAGGCGTTGCCAAAGGTGATCATCGAGCTCAGCAGTTCCTCATCGCTGGGATCGGTGAGGGACGGCGGTGCCGGCGGGCGCAGCACCGCCGGCAGGGTGCCGCTTTCGCCTACGGCTGTGGCGTAGGCGGCGACCAGGGGCGCGAGCGCGCTCTCCGCGCCGGCGGGATCGAAGGTCCCGGCAAGCCCCGGAGCCAGGGCGGGCAGGGCCGGGTGGGTGTGGGCCCACCGCAGGAGCGTCGGTCCGGCCGGCTGTCCGTCGTCGCCGATGGACAGGGCATACGGCGGTTGCGGGTGTGCTTCGCGATGGCAGCGGTAGACGAACTCTGAGCAGATCATGGGCTGCCGGCCGCGCTCGGCCATGGTGTTGACCGCGGCCGCCGCCTGATCCAGGACCGTACGCACCATTCGCCGCCCGCCCAGCGGCATGGGAGCGCGGCGGGTCACGCACAAGACCGCGAGCAGCAGGATCTGCTGATGGGCGTAGGAGGTCCCGCGTGCCAGATAGCCGCGTGCCACGTCCAGGACCGGGGCCATGTCGGGCGGTGCCTGTGCCAGAGTGCGGCCGACGGCCAGGTCGTGCTCGTCCAGGGCTTGCTCGAACGAGACGGTGCGCAGGCCCTCGCCGACGGCCTCGGCGAGGGTGTCGCGGTCCAGAGCGAGAGAGGCGTGGCTGACTTCGCTGCCGTCCAGGAGGCAGATGGCACGTGAGATCCACCCTGTACCGCGGGTCAGAAGGATGTCGCCGGGCTTGAGCGAGTCAGGAAGGGGCATAGGGGTCCTCCGTGCGACAGGGCGACGTTGACGCCATGTGCTGCCCAGGAGGACGGAGAACCAAGCGGCCCCTGCCCGCCTTTCCGCCGAACGGGTGACACCCAGCGGCGCCGCCCCGGGCAGCGTACCGGCCGAGGCGGTCGGAGCTGGTACCCAGCGCCGACCGTCGGGATCAGGCAGCCGCCCGCAGGCGCAGCCCGGGGCCGGGGGCGCGCACCAGCACGGTGTTGAGGAACCTGCGCACGACGAGCAATGGGTTACCGGTTGCCGTGGTCTCGATGGTGGGCAGCGTCCCGCAGGTGACGACGCAGCTGATCGAGCGGGGCATCCTCGCCGGGTTCGAGATCGACGTCCTGGAGATCCGCGGCCCCTCCCCCCGTCTTCGGAGAGTCGGACGAGGCCCTGCGGGGCTGGCGCCTGGCGCTCTTGCAGACGGCGCTCCTGGAGCACGCGGCCGCGCACAACCTGCGCACCGTGATGACCTTCCACCAGAAGGTGGAGGAGGCCGCCGCGGACCGGCTCCCCGCGCGTCGATCGACGCCGAGTTCTACGAGCTCGAGACCGGCCGCCACGTACCCCCGGACCGCGTCTGGTCCGCATGGCTGTGCGGCGACCATCTCGTCACGGAGCGGCGCGAAGTCCTGCGGCAGTTCGCAGGCGGCATCGACGCCACCAACCGGCGCGTGCACCGGGCATTCCTCGCCTCCGTGCGCGTACTCGAGGAGGGCGTGGACATCACCGGCGAGCGAAGCGTGGAAGCCATCTGCTTCGCCGACACCCGCGGCTCCCAGGTGGAGTCGTGCAGGACATCGGCCGCGCACTGCGACTCAACCGCGACGGCAGCACGAAGATCGCCCGCATCATCGTGCCGGTCTTCCTCCAGCCCGGCGAGGACCCGACCGACATGGTCGCCTCCGCCTCCTACCGCCCCCTCGTAGCCGTACTCCAAGCCCTGCGCAGCCACGATGAGCGCCTGGTCGAACAGCTCGCCGACCGCGCCCTCACCAGCGGACAGCGCAAAGTGCACATCCGGCGCGATGAGCACGGGCGGATCATTGGGGCCGTCGGCGAGAGGGACGGCGAGGACTACTGAGCTTTTCGTTAGTTCTGTGGTGGTTTGTGGTGAATGGTTAGTCCGGTGTGGGTGAGGAAGGACCAGGGGAGTTGTTCGTTGGAGCAGACGCGCTGGTTGCCGCGTTCGGTGGCGTCGGGCGACCTCGGCGAGGTGGTCGCGGGCGAGGTTGGCCAGCTCGCGTGTCTTGATGGCGGACCACAGCAGTTCCACCGGGTTGAGTTCGGGTGCATAGGCGGGCAGCCGTTCCAAAGTGAGCCAGTCCTGCTCGGCCGCCCAGGCTCGCATGTCCCGGCTCCAGTGGGCGGACAGTCCGTCCCACACCAGCACCACCGGTTCACCGGCGTAGAACGTTTTGACCTGTTCCAGCGCCTCGATCAGGGAGGTGGTGTCGTAGCTGCCGGGCTTGAGGTGGAAGCACAGCCGCGGACCACGCCCGGGGTCGCTGGCGTGGTAGCCCAGGGCGGCGGCCATCGAGGCGCGTTTCCAGTTCAGCCGGTGCCGCAGGATGGGAGTGCGGCCGCGGGGCGCGTAGGTGCAACGGACCTGGGGCAGCAAGGACACGCCCGATTCGTCGAAGAACACGATCCATGCACGTTTCTTCACCGCCCCTTTTTGATACGCGGCCACTCCTGGGTGACCCACCGGCGATCTCGGACTCGTCCCGCTCGACCGCCTGCTTGGGCCGCTGCAGACTCCGCCCCAGCCGCCCGGTCAGTAATCGCCACACCGATGCGCGCGCCAGCGTCACCCCGGTCAGCCGTTCAATCACGACGCCAGCACGCTCCAGGGTCCACAGATCGGCCTCGAACCCGTGCGCCTGGGCGCCCTGTTCCAACGCGGCCCGAACCACCTCGACTTGGGCATCATCCAGCTTGGGCGGCCGGCCAGTGACCGGCCGACGCCGCAGCGCCTGAGCCCCGCCCTGTTCCCACGTGCGCTTCCACCGGCGCACGCTCTCGGGGTGGATCCCCACCATCCGTGCGACCTCGACGTCAGCCCGTCCCTGCTCGAACAACTCGACCGCGCGCATACGCCGGGCCTCAGTCAACTGCGGCCGCGTCAGCGGCGGAACGGGAGCTTCGGACACAACGGGCGGAGGCTCGGAAGGCACACCAACATCTTTACACCGCTACAGCCCCTGCACCCACAGAACTAACGAAAAACTCAGTAATCGCCATCGGCGACGCCGTCTGCACCCTCAACCCCATCTACGGCCACGGTATGACCACATCGCCGCACTCCAAGCCCAGACCCTCGACCGTCTCTCGAGCACCGGCGCGGACCAGAGCTGGGACGCACCTTCCAGCGCACCATCCCCTCGACGATCCGCGTCCCCTGGAACATTGCTGCCTACTCCGACACCGGATGGAACCACACCCGCCTCAACCCGGCCACCCTCGCGCACCACCTGGTACGACGGACCGTAGACCGCCTGCCAGCTAATCCGGACCTCTACCGGCGATTCATCATGGTCCAGAACCTGATCGCCCACCCCGCAGTACTGGCAACACCCGCCCCCATCCTCAAAGCGGCCTGGAAAAACCACCAAACTCCGTATAACCGTTAAACCTCAACGAGTGAAGCTGGCAATCACCAAGCTCCGATCCAGAAGCCACGCCCGCAGTCAGCAGAACTGAAAGACCGGGGCCGCGTAACCATGGCCCGGCCCGTTTGGCGAGGACCTCACGGCGCACAGTAGACGGGCCGAGCGAGCTCACTCTGCGTGATACAAACGGCCAGCGGCTCGCCAGCCATCGTCGACCGAACTCGCCAGTTGCGACTGGCCGTCACCCCACTCACCTGGACACCTCCTCACCCGGCCCGCCAACTATCAGCGGCCGTCAAACCGTGTGACTGAGCGTTGTGATTGGTTCTGACCGCTCTTCCGTGATGCCTACGCCGGGAGGACAGCCGCGTCCAGACCGGGCAGGCGCCTGAGCAGCACCGGGTCTGCGCTCATATCCTGAGCTGATGTACAAGACCTCCGCCGCTCTGGCAACCGCCCGCTGGCCGCTCGCCGCGTCCACGGAAACCGACTGGCTGAGGGAACTGGCCGCCGAGGACGGGCTCACCGGGTTCATGCCGCCGGCGCTGCCCGACGCGGCCTGGGTACTCCATGCCATGTACGAACACGAACTCGGGCCCTTCGACATGTCGTACGTCGAGTACCTGCAGGCCTTCCTGAACAGGAACAGCACCAGTCCCGAGATCATCCCGGGTCTCGACCCCGCGGACGTGTTCACCGACCCCTCGGACCCCTTCGCCAAGTCCACAGGCGAGCACCCCGGACCACGCTATCGCCGCCTGCGCTGGGCAGAGCTCGCCCGGCGGACCGGCGATCCCGTGGCCGCCGAGGGGCGTCTGCCCTGCCACACATCCTTCCCTTCGCTCCGCGAGTCGGGCGGGTGGCCGGTCGGCATCACCGGTCCGTCCGAGGGCAGCCTGGACCGCTCCGACTGGAACCGACTGGTCGAGATCCTCACAGAGCACAGCCCGCAGGGCGCAGACACCCGCTGCCTGGCCTACTACACCCCGCTTGTGCTCGGGGCAGAGGACTTCGACAACCTGCACGTCCGGGCAGGCCGGCTCGCAGACGCGAAGGCCCTGTACGACCACCCCGAAGAAGACTCCTGGAGCCCGTCCAACCTCTGGGCCCACGACCGGTCCTGGGTCCTGTGCACGGACTACGACCTGTGGGCCACCAAGGTCGCCGGCCCAGCCCCGCTCGTCGAAGCCCTCCTCAACGACTCGGAGATCGAGGCCGTACGACTGCCCTGGGCCCCCTGATCCAACCGCCCGACCTGGGATGACGACGGTCGCCCCATTCCCCACCTCGGCCAGTTCGGCGTCAGGTAGTTCCCCACCCAGGCGGGGAACATTCCCTCATGCGGACGCTGACCGCCGCCTGTCGCCTCCTAACCGGAAGTCACATGGTCGCGAGATGGCTAACCGTCCATGACGGGTACGGGCTTCGGCCCCCCCACCTAGCGCCACTCACTTCATTTGGCGGTGCCCGTGACCGCCGGGCCAAGTCCGGCGGGGAGGCGGGTCACCGCCAAGGCGACAGCCTCTTCGGCCGTTGCGGCCTCGCTGATGACGTCGGCGTGAGGGTGCTTCAGCACGCGGTACGGACCGCCGCCATATGACGGGGCGATGGCGACCTCATTCTCGAACGGGAATCCGGTGCAGGAGCTGAAGCCGAGCGTCCAGTGGCTGGAGAACACATAGAGTTCTCGCAGCCGCCGTTCGACGTGAGCCGCTTCCACGAGTGCGCCGAACTCAGGGAAATCCGGCGCCTCGGCTGCCTGTTCCCGCATCAAACGCCACTGCAGCTCCACGACTGCGGCCGGCCCGCGGTCGTGCGCCTCTGCTCGCTCGCTGGAGTGCAGAAACGGCAGCTCCGCCCGCAGCTCCCGCAGGCTCCGGCCCTGCCCCCACGCCACGCCAGCCCTGACGACATCCGCCAGATCGGGCGTGGATCCGGTGATGAGTTCGACCCCCTGGCTCCAACCGGAGACGCCGAACCAGCGACTCTCAGCCCCGATGTGAACGGACAGCGGCTTGCGCTCAGGGACCGAGGCAGCGATGCCCGCCGAAACGAGTGCCCCCCAGCCGCCGGGCACCACCACGAGATCGACACCAAGGTCGGCCGCCAGTTGTTCCAGCGCGGCGGCAAGGCTGCCCGCAGCGGCCAGCTCGGGATAAAGATCAGAATTCACCTCCGAAGTCTGCCATTGCCCTGACGGCTGGCGCTCGAAGGACTGGACTGCAGGACCGTTCCGCCAGGGGATGACGTCCTCATGAAGTTGGGAACACTCGAAGACGTCCTCTTCCCGGGCGTGAACCTCGTGGTGCGCCAGGCCGTGGTCGCGGACGACACCTTGATGATCGACGCGGCTGGCTACGGACCCCCAGGACCATGTCCTCAGTGTCAGCATCCCGCCGCACGCGTCCACAGCCGGTACTGGCGTCACATCGCTGGGCTGCCCGTCGGCGGCCACCGGATGATCATCCGTCTCCGTGTGCGTCGATTCTTCTGTGATCAGAGCCAGTGCCGACGTCGGACATACGTGGAACAGGTGGCGGGGCTGACCAAGCCACGACTTCGTACTTCAACGGTGGCCCGGTCGGCGATGAGAGCGGTCGCCGTGGAGCTCGGCGGCCGCCCGGGCCAACGCCTCTGCGCGAAGCTGCGGGTCCATGGCCGGCGGACGACCCTCCTGAGGCAGTTGGCCGCTCAGCCCGTGCCAGCCCGGGCCCCACGGATACTCGGTATCGACGAGTTCGCATTCCGCAAGGGCCGGACCTACGGCACCGTCCTCGTCGACGTCGAGTCCTCCAGGCCTCTGGACGTGCTGCCGGATCGAGAGACCAGCACGGTCGCCACCTGGCTCCAGGAGCACCCCGGCGCCGAGATCGTCTGCCGAGACCGCCTGATGGCATTCACCAAGGCCATCAGGCAGGCCGGCCCGGACGCGCTGGAGGTGGCAGATCGCTGGCACCTCCTCCAGAACCTCTCAGCGGCCGTCGAGAAGACCTGCCGACGGCATCATGAGTGCCTACGGCGACCAGCCGGACTAGGGTCCAACCCACCGTCGGCCACGCCTGAGACCCCGCTCCTGGACCGGATCCGACGACGCCATGGGGAGGTCAACGAG
This sequence comes from Streptomyces roseifaciens, assembly GCF_001445655.1. Classification (NCBI taxonomy): domain Bacteria; kingdom Bacillati; phylum Actinomycetota; class Actinomycetes; order Kitasatosporales; family Streptomycetaceae; genus Streptomyces; species Streptomyces roseifaciens. Next base: position 2,595,569 of record NZ_LNBE01000003.1, on the reverse strand, counting down.
CTGGCCGCCACCGGCATGTCCCTCAGCGCCATCGGCCGCCGCCTGCAGCTGGACCGCAAGACGGTCCGGCGCTACCGGAACAAGGACCTGGCAGGGCTCCTCGCCTCGGCGCAGGACCGCGGGCATGGCGTCCTCGACCCGTTCATCGAGCACGTGCAGCACCGCTTCCAGGCGGGCTGCACCAGTTCGATGCAGCTCTATCGCGAGTTGCTCGCCCTTGGCTACACCGGCGGATACCACGTTGTGAACCGCTACGTGATGGCAATCCGGGAGGGTATCGCGGTCCCTGCCCGCTCGGTGACTTTCCGCCCTCGTGACATCACCTCATGGATCATGCGACCCGAGGAGACGCTCAGCCCCGCGGACGTCGCCCAGCTGGAAACTGTCCGGAACGCTTGCCCAGAGATCGCTTTGGCCTGTGACCTCGCGCGGGAGTTCACGAACATGCTTCGCCACCGTCGCGGCTACCTACTCCGGGACTGGATTCAGAAGGCCGAGCTGGGCGGCCCCGACGCCATTGGCATCTTCGCCGACTCCATCCGCCAGGATCTCCACGCCGTCACGGCAGGCCTCACCCTGTCCTACAGCTCCGGCATCGTCGAAGGACACGTCAACAGAATCAAAACGATCAAGCGGCAGATGTACGGTCGAGCCTCATTCGCTCTGCTCAGAGCCCGCGTCCTCCTCTAGCGGTAGGCATCACGGAAGAGCGGTCAGAACCAGATAGAACGCTCAGTCACGCAGAGCACGACAGCTTGCGAGTGGCCAAGCGAGTTTGCGACCGCCCGCTTCCAGTCGCTCTGAGTTATCGGGAGTGGTGTTTGGGTTGGTCAGTGGGTCCTGCGCCAGGACCCGTGTCGGCGGCGAGCCAGGCCGTGCCCGCGACACCCGTCGCGGACTGAGCCGCCCTAGGGTCTGTCGTCAAAGCGATCTTGGGTTGTGGATCATGGTGAGGTGATATGCCGTCATGAACTGTCCGATGTCGAGTGGGAACTTGTGCAGCCGCTGCCGCCCAGGCCCGTGCTGGGCGGCCGCGTCTGGATGACCGGATGGTGCTCAACGGGATCGTGTGGAGGTTTCGCACCGGGGTCGCCTGGCGGGATGTGCCCGAGCGATACGGGTCGTGGGCCAGTCTCCACACCCGTTTCCGCCGGTGGGCGGCGGACGGCACCTTCGAGCGGATGCTCCAGACCGCGCAAGCGCAGGCCGACGCGGCCGGTGACATCGACTGGCTGGTGTCAGTCGACTCCAGCATCGTCCGCGCCCACCAGCACGCTGCCGGAGCCCGAAAAGGGGGGCCCGGAGCCCTGCCCTCGGACGGTCCCGAGGTGGACTGACCAGCAAAATTCACCTGGCCTGCGACGGCTCTGGCCGTCCGCTCACGTTCGTGCTGACGGGCGGGAACGCCAACGACTGCACCCAGTTCACCGCCGTTACGGACGCGATCCGGGTCCCCCGAATCGGGCCGGGACGACCCCGGATGCGGCCGGACCACGTCATCTGCGACAAGGGCTACAGCTCCGAGGCGATCCGCACCTGGCTGCGAAGGCGAGGCATCGCCCACGCCATTCCCGAGCGGGCCGATCAGGTCGTAAACCGCCTCCGACGGGGAAGCGCCGACGGCCGCCCGTCGGCGTTCGATCGGGACTTGCACAAGCGGCGCAACATGGTGGAGCGGTGCTTCAACCGGCTGAGGCAGTGACGCGGCCTAGCCACCCGCTATGACAAGACCGCCGAGTCCTACCAGGCAGCCGTCGCTCTCGCCTCGCTCTTGATGTGGGCGTGATGTCCCGACGACGCGCGCCTGGCCCTCAGAGATGGAGTTCGGTCTCCCAGGCTTCGAACGGCGGCTCGACCCGATAGCTCGGGTCGCAGCACGCCCGAATCCACTGCGCGACCCGGTACTGCGCATCCCCGTCATTCAGCACCATGCCGTTTGCATCAATTTGCAGCACATTGCCGTAGATCGCGAAGACCTGCTCCAACGATGAGCCGGAGTGAATGACGGTTGAGCGGTAGTCGAACCCGTCGAGCAACTCAAGGTCGATGGTGCCGTTCGCCAGGTAGAAGGCGAACAGCCGAAGCGAAGCGCGCACGTCGACAGGAAGATGTTCCACGCATGCATGATGCACGACCTCCGCACCGTCTCGGCAAGATCTTTTGACGACAAGCCCAAGGGCCTGCCCGGTGGGTCCACGTGACTGGCTTACGTTGCGATCGTTCCAGTCGGCGTGGGGCGGGGTGATCTGTCGAACGAGGAATGGGCCCGTCTGGGGCCTCACTTGCCGAGGAACGTCGGACGGCACATGGGATCGGATTCTGCGGGCCGTCCAGGCCTATGCCGGCGCGCAAGGCCGCATTGACTGGAGCGTGGTCAGCGTGGACTCGACCTCCTGCCGTGCCCATCAACACGCCGCAGGCGCCCGCACCGCCGCGCCGCGTGTCCCTGGACGACGCGGCCGACCTGTTCAGCATCATTCGGATGAGGCCCTGGGACGTTCCCGCGGCGGGCTGACCTGCAAGATCCATTTGGCCGGTGAGGGCGGCCGACGTCCGCTCGCGATCGTCATCACACCAGGCCGGTGGGGCGATGCCCCGCAGCTGATCCCCGTCCTCGAGCGCATCCGTGTCCCGCGTCCGGCCGGCGGTCATCCGCGCACGCGCCCCGATCATCTGGGCGGCGACAAAGCGTACTCGTCCCGTCGGAACCGCCGGTGTCTGCGGCGTCGGTAGATCAAGCACACCATTCCCGAGCGCAAGGACCAGCGGGCCAACCGCCAGCGCCGCGGCAGCGCCGGCGGCCGGCCCACCAGCTTCGACAAAGCGATCTACGAACGCCGCAACGAAGTCGAGCGAACGATCAACGCCCTCAAGGGCTTCCGTGCCATAGCCACCCGATTCGACAAAAGGGCATACGTCTTCCACGGCACGGTAACCGTCGCTGCCATTCACCTATGGCTCCGCTCGTGACCGGCCAGCCAGTCCTTGGCTGGACCGGTGACTCTGTGAGTTGCGGGTCACCAGGCGATGGGGAGGCTCGCGGGTTTGATGAAGAGAAGGTTGTCCTCCCAGGGGATCTCGCGTTCGGGGACGGCGAGGAAGAGGGACGGGAAGCGGGTGAAGAGGGCCCGATAGGCGGTGTGCAGGAAGAGGCGGGTCAGGGGGGCGCCGAGGCAGAAATGGGGCCCGGCGCCGAAGGTGGCCGAGGCGTCGGTGGTGCGGTGGATGTTGAAGCGGGAGGGGTTGGGGTAGTGCGCGGGGTCGTGGGTGGCTCCGAGCATCGGGCAGCAGACGCCCTCGCCCTTGCGGATGGTGACGTCGTGCAGTGTGACGTCCTCGGTGGCGATCCGAGGCATTCCGAGTACGCCGTTGTGGTGGTAGCGCAGGATCTCTTCCACGGCTTTGGGCCACAGGTCCGGAGCCTTGATGCACTCCCGGAGTTGCCGGGGGTGGGTGAGGAGGGTGATAACGCCGGTGCCGAGCGGGGCGGTGAGGGGTTCGGATCCGGTGACGAACAGGTACGAGGTCGTGCCGATCAGTTCGCCTTCGCTGATGAGGCCGCCGGATCGGGCCCGTATCAGTGCTCCGATGGGTTCGTCGGGGTCCGGGTCCCGTCGTTTGGTTTCGATGACTTCCCTGGTGAAGTCGGTGATCGATGCGGTGGCAGCCGCGACCGCCGCCGCGGAGGCGGCGAGGTGGGTCTGGGTGCGGAAACAGCTGTGGTAGTCGCTGTGCAACTCCGGCGGCACCGCGAGGATTTCGCGGGCCACGTGCAGGGGGAGCGCGGCGGCGTAGGCGGGCATGAGGTCGGCCGGGTTCGGGCCGTGTGCCATGTCGTCGAGCAACCGGACCGCGTGGCCTTCGATCACCGGCCGGTGGCGTTCGACGGCGCTGCGGGTGTAGAAGCGGTTGATCACCTGGCGGACCCGTGTGTGGTCGGGTGGGTCGAGGTTGAAGATCCCGCCCGGGACGGAGGTGAAGTCGTCGCCGACGAAGCGGGGTGCACCGGGGTAGGTGAGGTCGCGGGAGAAGCCCGGGTCGGTGAGTACGCGCGTGATGTCGTCCTTGCGGGTGACCATCCATACGCGGTCGCCGCTGGGCAGCACGACCGGGCATACCGGCTGTTTCTTGCGGGCCCAGCCCAGCAGCAGCGGTGGGGCGCCGAGCTCGCCCGGCGGAAAGGGGTAGCGCAGAGGCAGGTCGGGGTCGGTGGTGGGCTGGTCCATGGGCTGGAGGCTCCGTTTCGCTGTCATAAGCGGTGGGACGGTACGCAACGGTCGTCGGCCGGCCGCACCACGGCGTATCCCTGCCCGGAGGCGGGACGGAGCCGGGTGGCCCGGCCGGTGATGAAGGGATCGAGGAGATCCATCTCCCGGTGGTACACGAACACCGAGGACTCCGTTCCGAAGATCGCCGGTCCGTCGAGAACGAGAGGCAGCTCGGCGAGGGCGTAGCCGACCGCCTGGTCGATCTGTCGCTCACTCGGCTCTCGCTCGGCGGCGTGCAGCACGGCCCCGCGGGCGGTAAGGCGGCAGGCGCGGCGCACCGCTTCATCGGTCCGGTACGCCTGGTGCACGCGCTCCAGCATGCGTGTGTACGGGGGACGGTTGGCCAGCTGCGTCCAGCTGTGGAACCGGGCTCCGGGGTTCGGGATGTCGGCACGCCGCAGGGCGCGCTGGGCGGGGTTGCGGAGCTGGCTGATGGCGCGCCGGGTGCGGTGGACCGCTTCCCGCGGCTCGAATCCGGCCGCGGTCAGGGTATGCGCTGCCTCGTAACCGGGGACGAAGACGTCCACGGACGCGAAGTTCGCGCAGGCCCAATCGACCAGGGCCTCGACTCTGCGGGGCTTGTAGTAACCGTTCCACGGGCTGAGCCCGATCAGCAGGTGCTCGGCACGCGCCAGGATCCGCCGGCTTTCGGCGGTGCACGGCTGTACGAGGAATTCCATGGCGGAAGGCTCCTCAGTCGGTTTCGCGGCCGGAGGGGGAGCCGGAGTCCGTGTCGGGGGCCGGTTCCGCGGTGGCGTCGATGATCAACGCATGCGGGCAGGCGAGGTACTTGGACCAGAAGTCGTCACCGAACCTCCTCCGGCCCGCCTCGGACACCTCCGGCCGCACCCAGCTGACGCTGTCGAACCCTGCCGCGCACAAGGCCCGTTCATGCGCACCGGCCGACCAGCGACGGGCCTCGACATCGATGGTCTGCCCGCTGATCCACGCCGTCAGACGGACCGTGGCGCCCTCCCCGCCGGGCCGGTCCGTGGTGAGCCGCATGCCATAGTGCCGGTACCACTCGGGGTCCGTGGCGAAGTCCGGGTTGAGCGTCATCGCGACGAACCGGCCGCCCGCCGGCGACAGCGACCGGCGGGCCGTCGCGCACATCGCGGCGAGCTCCTCCTCCGACATCGCGTACGGCAGGACATAGACGGAGGTCACCAGGTCGAAGGCGCCGGTCAAGCCATCGACGTCCGTGTCCTTCAGGGGACGTGTGGCGTCGCGGTGTACGTACGTGATGCCGCGCCTCTCCCGTTCCTCCTCGCCGCGGGCGGATTCGACCATGGACAGCGACGCGTCCAGGCCCACGACCCGCCCGGCACCGGCGGTGTGGAAATACCGCGTGTACGACCCCGTACCGCAGCCGAGATCCAGTACGGACAGACCCGCGACAGGCCCGATGGCCGTCAGCAGGCTGTGCGCCTCGACGTGTTCACGGAACGGCAACGCGCTCATGCTCTGCGCATAGGCGGCGACAGTTGAATCGAACTGGCTCTCCATGGCTACCCCTGACTGCCCGACGGATGAGGTGGCGCGCCGCCGTTGCTTCCGCAGCGAGTGGAGGGGGGCGGCTTCGCGGGATCCAGAGAAACGTGATCCGTGCCACGCCTCAAGGGACTTCGTGGCGCCCAAGGTGCGCCTTACCCCGCCGCACTCGGTATCACCCCGCCGCGCGGATCTCTACGATTCGGTGACGGTTCAACTACCGATGGGTATGGCATGTATCAGAGACCCGATGACTCGCACATGGCGCGGCATCCGTTGAAGGTGGCGCGGGAATCGCTCGGCCTCTCGCAGCTCGGCTACGCGAGACTGATAGCCAGGGCCCACGACGAACTCGGCTTCGGCCCCAGGATGGTCAGGACCCGCCACACGGTCTCGCACTGGGAGGCCGGGCGGAACGAACCCGAACTCACCGCACAGCTCGCCATCGCCCGTGTCCACCGCGTTCCCGAGGAAGAGGTGGCGAGACTCGGCTGGCCGCACTGGCTGCACCTGGCCACCGACGACACCGCACTGCTGAACCAGCCGTGGACACCCCGGGGAGCGATCGGCGCCCTGCACAGCACAGCCCGGCTCGCGGACGCACGGCCCCGCTCCTACCTCACCGTCACCGGCCCCGCCCTCGACTTCCAGATCAAGAAGTCACTGGCCGCCCTGGCCTCGCCCCAGCCACCACCCACCCGGGACGGACGCCCCGTCACCCCCGACGTCCTGGCCGGGATCGAGGCCCGTATCGAAGCACTCGAACTTCAGGAGATAGCGACACCGGTCACCCCGATGGCCCTGTACGTCGCCGCCCGCGCGGAACACCGCCTGGTCACCGGGCTCCTGACCGGCCACGGCTACGACGCGAAGACCGGAGCCTGGCTCCTCCTCCTTGCCACACGCACCGCCGCGCTGTGCGAATGGCTCAGTGGCTGCCTAGGAGAGGAAGCCAGGGCCGAACGGTACGCCCTGGCCGCGATCCGCGCCGCCACCGCCGCGGGCTCGCGGCGTCACGTCGCCTCCTGCATGATCGACCTGGCGTTCCGCCATCTCGTAGCCGGCGATCCCAAGGACATGCTGTCCCTGGTCCATGCCGCACGGGCGATCGTCCGGCGCCCCCCGGCCGGCCTCGCGGTCACCCTGCACACCAGAGAGGCGCAAGCCCTCGCCCGTCTCGGTGACCTCACCGCCAGTACCCGGGCGCTGGATCGAGCCACCAGCACGCTGGCCGCCAAGGCGGCCGACGCGGACCCCGCGGCCGACCTGCTGTGCGTCAACGTCGGCGAGGAATGGCTGGCTGTGTCCTCGGGCGCCGCCTGGCTCCACCTGGGCCGGCCCGAGAAGGCACTGCCGCACTTCACCACACTGCTCGACGACGGCCCCGCTTCGCGCGCGCCCGGCCTTCCCTCCCCGTACACCGCCAGACGCCTCCTGTATGTGGTCGACGCGCAGCTGGCCCTCGGCGAACTCGATGCCGCCGCCCACAGTGCCCATCGCGCCGTCGCCCTCGTCGGCTGCTTGCCACCCGGCCTCGCCCGGCAGTTCCAGCAGCGATTCGCCCACCACTCCACCGAACCGGCCGTACGAGACCTCATCGAGGAAATCCGCTCCCCCGACGAGCGCCACCCAAGTCCTCTCCGATAGGGGATCACCCTGCGAAGGTGGCGGCCGGGCGCCCGCCTCGCTGAGTTCAGCGCAGATGGTAAGGCGTTCTCCAGCTGACCCCAGGGGTCGGGCACGTCCTGGTCGCCGAGGTACAGCGCCAGCTTGAGGGAGATCCGGTCGTCCGCGAGGGGGAGCAGGGTGGCGAGGTTGTCGTGATCCATGGCCAGAATGACGTCCGCCCACTCCATCGGCGAAGCCCACACCAACTGGGCGGTCACCTGATGACCCGGCGGCTGACCCGGCCCGTCAAACGACGGCCCCCGGCCCCCGGCGACTTCACCACCACCTCCGCCGATGCGGATCCGGGCCCGTCCCCACATGATTCGTCTGGCACCCGCCCCGAAGTGACCACAGGTCTTCAGCGGCGCAGGACGTTGACGACTCGCATCTGACCGCTACTCAACAGGGCGGCCGGGGGGGTCTGCTCGCGCAGGACTCCCTGGTCAGCCCTAGCCAGTCGCAGTTCCAGCCAATCAGGCCGAAACCCAGGGCCTATCCGATGGCCCGCGCCTCGCGTGCGACCCATCGGACAGACCCTCTAGGTGCGGATACACCGACTTCCCGCCCGGACGGCTCAGCCAGGACCAGACCGTCGAGATTCAAGCCTGCGAGGAGTGCGGATCAGAGATCGAGACGGTGCCCTACTTCACGACGCCGCCCGGCGACGCCACCACCTTCTTCGAGAGTTGACCCTCCAACGTCCCGCCGTACGGGGTCGGTGCGGCCATCTTGATCTACAGCACTCGCGCAGGCGGCGTTCCGCTCAGCCTCTCACGCACCTCACACTGCCCCATTGCCTTCCGGGGTCAGTGTTCGTAGCAACGACCGCAGGGCCGTACTGGTGCTGGCAGGCCTCGTTCCAGGAGAGGTGGCCGTTGAGCGTGATCGGTTCCAAGCTGCCGTCCGCACGTACGCACGTCCAGTCCCGGACAGTCCGGAGCTCTTCCTCCGGGCGCGAGGAGGCGTACCCCTTGTACCGGCAATATGCGTAGACGTTCAGAGGGCGGCCGACTTCTGCCGATGGCTCTGTTGCTGTCCCTGTCGGCCCCGGCTTGCTCGTCCAAGGCGCCTCGATGCCAGCCCACGTGAAAATGCCGGCCACCGCAGCTCCCGCGCCCAGCACTCCACCCACCACAATCGCAGTGGCCTTGATCCTTCCCAACCGCCTGGACCTTTCGTGTGCAGGTGAGCGCTGCCGGGGACCTTCACGATAGTCAGCAGTAGAGGATCCTTGGGCCAACGGCACGGCCACGGTGGACAAGCACCTCGCGGACGCCTTAGCCGGTGAACTGCCAGGGCACCGCGCTAAACGGCGGGCCCCGCCACGCGCTCGGCCTGCGAAAAGCGGCGCTAGGGCCGCAGCGAAGACGACTGCCGAGCACACTGCTGGAGTCGTGCCCGAGTCAAGAGCCGCGGACGTGCCATGTACCCGATTCCGCGTGCCACACCAGGTGGACCTGCCCTTGATCTGGCCTACGGAGCGTCAGCTCGTTCAGATCCAGGGATGAAAGAGCACGGAGTGCTTCGTCCGACGCGTTCGACCACAGGAAGAGTGTGAGGCCTGCATCCGGATCCTGGAGAATTGCCAGGCCTGGTCCGGTTTCCACGTCGGACGACGAGGGGGGCGACGACTTCTCCTTCTCTTCTTCCTCGTTCCCGTCGTTCCTGCGCAGCAGCCGGCGGACCAGCTGCCGGGCCTGCCCATAGGCGTCCTCGGCGACCTTGGAGGCGATGGCTTGGAGAAAGGGCATGACGGCGGAAGGTCTTGGCCGCTCCCGCGGTGGCCTCACCACAAAGATCCACTTAGTTGGTGAGGGCGGCCCTGCGGCCCCTGGCCCTACTGATCACACCCGGACAATGGGGCGACGCGCCTCAGATGATTCCGGTCCTGGAGCGGATCCGCGTCCCGCGGCCGAAGGGCGGGCACCCGCGCACCCGCCCGGACCACCTCAGCGGCGATCGTGCCTACAGCTCTCGGCGCAACCGCCGCTACCTGCGGCGCCGTCAGGTCAAGCACACCATCCCTGAGCCGAGGAATCAGCAGGCCAATCGCTTGCGCCGTGGGAGCCGAGGCAGCCGGCCCACCAGTTTCGAGAAGGCCCGCTACGTTCGCAGGAACGAAGTGGAGCGGCTAATCGGAAAGTTGAAGATCAACCGGGCGGTTGTCACGAGGTTCGACAAGCGGGCCTATGTCTTCTACGGCACTGTGACCGTTGCGGCCATACGCCTGTGGCTTCGTGCATGACCCGTCAGACGGAACCTAACCGGCCCCTGGTCTGCCTCCTACGGGACGATGATCACCTCGTACCACTCACTGTCGAGGATGCGGTCGGACTGCACCGCCCGCCCCAGCTCGCCGCCCGCAGCGGTGTTGTCCTTGTTGTCGACATGAGCCCGGATGCAGGGCGCGTTGTACGGGCTTACGCCGGTGCCCCGGTCGACGGTGACGCCCGAGACGTCCCATACGCCGCCGACGGGGCGCGGGGTGATGTCCACACACTGGTCGCCGGGATTCCCGCCCTGCCGGGACCGGGCGAAGGGGTACTCGTCACAGGAGTCGTTGAGGATACCGGTGGCGCCCCGGGGGAATTTGTACGGCCCACGGTCACAGGTCAGGGCACGCCTGTCCTCGGCTTCCGGGTCAAGCGGGTCGATATACCGCGACAGCAGGTGGCCGGGGGTGCCGTACTGGCCCGTGAGATTCTTCTGCGCCCACTCGTAGGCGACGGCCGCCCCCCGGTATTTCGCCCTGGAGAACGTCACGTTGGGCGTGTGCCCGGCGAAGACGATACAGCCGGGGACGGGTCTGGTGTCGCCGATCGTCGCGTCACAGCGCACCTGGGGGCCGTCGTAGATCGCGGTGTCGTACCCGGGGACGCCGACCCCGCCGACGGCGGCGGCCCTCACGGTGTAGGTGAGGTTGATGTAGGAGATGTCCGTCTTGGCGGCGACGCTGGACAGGTAGGTGATGGTGCCCGTCTGGTTGTCGCCGCCCTTTTCCACAGTCGCGTATCCGCCGCCCCAGGCCGGTCCCTGCGTGCTGCACATGCCGCTGCACGTGGAATCCAGGGACACCTCCACGCCGGTCACCTCGCCTGTCATATCGCCGGGGACAACGATGATGGACTCGGTCCACTTCCCCGCGTAGGAGTCGAGCAGGCCCACGGCGAGAACGCTGATGTGGCCCTCGCCGATCGCCACGTTCTCCTTGTTGAGGAGAACTTCTCTGATGAACATCCGCGTGCAGTACGCGTGCCGGTCGGAGACGACGCGTTCACTGGAGTCCTTGAGGCATAGTTTGACCGCATTCGCCCCGTCGGCGGGGGCGCGGGCAAGGTCCGGGGCGGCCAGGACGGGGGCGGGGACACGGCGGTCGGTAGAGTCCGACCCGGAGCAGGACCAGGCCGCACCACGCTTTTGCAGATCCGATCCGGCGGGGACGGCCGTGCAATTTCCGTACCCCTGGGGAGCGGTCGGGGCGGCTGCGGCCGGGGAGGCGCCCACGGCGAGCAGGGCTGCGGTGAGGGCGAGCGAGGCTATCGCTGCCAAGCCGCGTCTGAGGTGTTTCACAAGGTGGTCCCTTCCGTCGGTGGCCCCTTGGCGGGCACTCCGAAGGTATGGAACCGGGCAACTCTCGTTCATGCCAACCGAGAACGGGACAGTTCTTGATTTCATTTGGCCAGTTGTGGTATTATCCTGCCGCTCCCGGCGGCGCTATTTTCACTCACACTCACCTCACAGACCACACGCAGGGGGAAACAACGATGCGCCGCACAAGACCCCGCCTGGGCAGAGGGCTCGGAGCGCTCGTAGCCACCGCGACGGCCGCCGTGGGCCTGGCCGCCACCCCGGCCGCCGCCACCCCGGCCGCCTCCGGGCAGACAGTCCAGCCCGGCCAGGCCTGTACCGCAGCCGATCTCGGCACCCGCCACCCGATCATCAAGAGTGCCGAAGTCGCCCCCACCATCACGCACTTCAAGGGCTGGTACGTCACCGAAGGCTCGACCGGCAACCAGAGCGTCAACACGAACACCACGGAGACCATCTCCGTCTCCGTCGGTCTCAACGGCACCGTTCAAGGCAGCTTCGCCGTCGAGGCCCTCGGCTCCGTCGGCGCGAGCCTGGGCCTGAATGTGCAGGTGAACTACACCTCCACCAGCAGCACGTCGACGTCCGTCACGTGGAACTTCCGCAATCCCGGCTATTACGGCCTCTACAAGGGCACCAAGAAGGTCACCGGCACCTACGGCAGCCTCAACTGCAACCGCACCCAACAGGGCGACGGCAGCTGGGCGTTGAAGTGGACCGAGGGCCCCGACACCGGCAGCTACACCACCTTCACCACCCTCGAAGAAGGCGCGGTGCGCTGCGAGGACAAGGTCCCCGCCAACAGCATCATGCGCAAGGCGCAGGACCTCCTCGACTGCGGCTCCGCCACCGCCACCGCGAAGCACCCGGCCGGGCCGGTCCCCTCGGCGAAGGCTGAGGCCGCCAAGGCCGGGCACGAAGCCGAGGAAGCCGCCAAGGCTGAGAAGAGCGTGAGGGCCACCGGGAGCCCGGCCCCCGCCACGCGGGCCGCCCTGAACTGCCAATCCGCCGTCAACAAGATCGACGTCCCCGGCAAGCCCCTGAACTGGAGCGCACCGCTCCTGGCCAACGACGGCATCCGCCTGCGCCAATCCAATTGGACCAGTGCCCACCTGGACAACTGGCGCCTGTGCAACGTGACCGAGCGCAACGGCGTCATCGAGGCGTCCCTGTGGAACTGGGGCAACGGCGGATGCGCGACCATCCCGGCGGACATCGCCAACCGGGAGCAGGCCTACCTGACGACGGCCACCTGCGGGGAGGACGACCTCCAGCGGTTCTACATCTACCGCGACGTACCCGGCAGCTCGAAGATCGGTCTGCAGAACAAGTACACCGGCTCCATGATGGGCCACGACCGGTACGCGGACGGGGAGTTGATCCGCCAGTACTCCAGCGGCAGGCAGGACGGTACGGGTACGTACACCCTGACCAGAGTCTGACGGCCCCCACCCCGTAAGCGCGGCCCCGCACGTGAACCCCCGGCCTCCCGGTTCCGTGCGGGGCCTTCCGCGTCTCTACCCCGAACCCAGCCTTGGGGACCGGTGCCCGTAGCCGAACGTCCCCTGTTGCATGCGGCGAACCCCTTCCAGGATGGTTCGCGCTTCAACCCGACTACAGAAATGCGGTCAACGCATGCGTATACGAGGTTCTGTTGACGGTGGCCCACGAGTTCTCGTCTCGGTTCGTCACCGACCCATCAGACAGGGCCTAGTCGGCTGGGCTTCGAGCCGCGCAGATGCCGCGCGTTTCTCGGATTTACCCTTGGACCCTGCTTGAGGCGGCACAGCGCGCCGCCGGTCATGCTGGGAGGAAAGGTGCTTACCCGGCGAGGTCCCGGGCCGCGCCGGCTTCGTAAAGTCCTCCCGGCCAGCCACCACGGATTCTACGGGCGTGGGCGGCGCCGGGCTGGATCTTCATGCCCCGCGCGCGCTCTACCCACTTGTCGATTTCCTGTCGCTGGTGGGGCGTCACCTCCGCGCCTGCGGCCGCCGCTGTTCTCGGCGAGGCAGAAACCTGCCGATCACCTCCGGCACCGACATGCGATTGGCCAGACGCCCCAGGTCATCAAGGGCGTCGCGCATTCTGCGGTGGGTCGGCCGCCGCCTGCGAATCCACCTGACGGTAGCGCCGCGGGCCGGCATCCCGCGCCGCGAATCGGCTGGGGATCCTGGAGAACTTGGGCCCGCGCACCGGCGGTTTGGAGTCCCTCTGTTCCCAGAGCGCCGGCCTTCCGGTGGGTCGTGCTGGAGCCGCTGTCGCCACCGTGACGCCTCCGGCCGTCCGCCGTCAGGCGGGCGCGGTGAGGCGTGCCTGTGCGATGAGCCGGTCCAGCAGCGAGAGCAAGCAGCTGCGGACGTCCTCCCGGGAGCGGGCGTCGAGCAGGAGGACGGGGGTGTCCGGGTCCCTCAGGTGCAGGGCTGCCTTGATCTCCTCGGGGGTGTACGGCTTCTCGCCGTTGAAGCAGTTCGCGCCCACGATGAACGGCAGTCCGCGGTTCTCGAAGAAGTCGATGGCGGGGAAGCTGCGGTCCAGCCTCCGGGTGTCGACCAGGACGACGGCCCCGAGCGCCCCGTACAGCAGGTCGTCCCACATGAACCAGAAGCGTTCCTGGCCCGGTGTGCCGAAGAGGTACAGGGCCACTCCGGCGTCGGTGAGGGTGATGCGACCGAAGTCCATCGCGACCGTGGTCGCCGTCTTGCTCTCGATGCCGTCGAGGTCGTCGACGCCGACGCCGGCGGACGTCAGCCGCTCCTCGGTCCGCAGCGGATCGATCTCGGAGACGGCCTCGACCAGAGTCGTCTTGCCGACTCCGAAGCCCCCGGCGACGAGGATCTTGACGGGGGACGCTTCCGGCGCGGCGGCGCTGTCATAGTCGGGCAAGGTTGTCCCTGATTTTCATGAGCAGGTGGACATTGGAGGTCTCGGAGGCGTCCAGCGGCGGCCGGTGACGGATCAGGCCGCGTTCCAGCAGCTCGCCGAGCAGGACCACCATGGGAGTCAGGCGCATCCGCATCCGGGCGGCGATCTCGGCGACCGCCCGTCCGTTCGGCGACGGGCACATGGCGAGGATCTCCTGCCATTCCGTGGGCAGGCTGCCGTGACCGTGGCCGGCACCGGGGGCCGCTGTGATCACGGTGTCCATCGTCAGGCCGTGGCGGGACGCGGCCGTACGCCCGTCGGTGAGGGCGTACAGCCGCGTCCGGCGGCGCCGTCCGGGCTGGGGGTCGGCCGCCATTACGAGGTGGGCGCCTGTGAACGCTCCGGGGTGTCCAGCCACTCGCCGAGCGCCTGCGCGGCGCGGACCGTCTCGCCGCCCAGTTCCCCGAGCCGTGCCTTGCGGGAGGCCACCACGATCAGGGTGCTGCCCGATCCGCACCCGACGATGCACAGGTACCGGTCTTCCATCTCGACGAGTTGGCGGATCACTCCGCCGCCGTCGATCTCCCGCGAGATGGCCTTCATGGTGGACGCGATACCGGAGGACGCGGCGGCGACCCGTTCGGCTTGGTCCCGCTCCAGCATGTAGGCGCTGAGCTTGATCCCGTCGTTGGAGAGGAGTACGGCTCCCTGGATCCCCGCGATCCTGCTCAGATTGTTGTCCAGGATGCTGTAGATCGCATCGTTCTGTGTCGTCGTCATGGTCATGGCTGGTCCTGTCGGAGCTCGAGTTCCACTTGCCTGGTGCTGTCTTCGTAGTCGGCCCAGGCGTCGGCCACCTCTTCGGGGGTGGCGGCGTCCTGGCCCACGTCCACCGTTCCGGCCGCGCGCGGCTCGCGGAGCTGCTGGGCCAAGTGGGCCTGCGGGATGCGCTCGGGGAGGGCCGGCCGGCCGGAGGTGTCCCCGGAACCGGGCCGTGGCGGTACCTCCGGCGCCGTGTTCCCGGCGTCCCGTGCCTGCTCCTTCCGCAGGCGGCGGGGCAGGCCCGGCGCGCCGGGAGCGGGCTCGCCGGACGGCCGCTGCGGGACGAGCTTCGGCCGCCGCTCCTCGGCGGACTGCGGTTCGGACCGGGGTTCCTCCACCGGTACGGGCACCGCAGGGCGCTCCGGGGTCGTCACGAGGTGCTCACCCGGGACGATCACTATGGCGGAGGTTCCGCCGAACGCCGACCGGCGCAGCGTGACCGTCGCCCCGAGCTGGTCGGCGAGGTGGCCGACCACGAAGAGGCCGAGCCGGTAGGCGTTCCGGGCGAGCACGGAGTACGGCGGGGCCGAGTGCAGTCGGGCGTTCATCTCCTCGTACCTCTCGGCGGTGACCCGCGGGCCGCGGTCCTCGACCTCGATGCAGAGACCGTCGCCGACCAGTTCGGACCGGATGGCGACCCTCGTCGTCGGCGGGGAGAAACGGGTGGCGTTGTCCAGCAGCTCCGCCAGGAGGTGGCTGAGCTGGCTGATCACGCCGGCCTCCACGCTGGTCTCGTCCATGGCGTGCCGGTCGATGCGCCGGAAGTCCTCGACTTCGGCGGCCGCCTCGCGCAGCAGATCGGCGATGCGCATGGGCTCCATGTGCGGGTCGGGGATCTCTCCATCCGCCAGGATGAGCAGGTTCTCGATCTGCCTGCGCATGCCGACCGTGAGCTGATCGGAGCTCATGAGGTCGGCGAGGAGTGCCTCGTCCTGGCCGAAGGTGTCCTGGATGTGCTCGGTGAGGGCGAGCTGCCGGCTGACCAGGTTCCCGGTCCGTGCGGCGATACCGGAGGCGAACACGCTGAAGCCCTGCCGCTCGTCGGCGAGCTCCCGGTGCCCCTCGACGGACACGGCGACGACGCGGGCGAAGGCGTCGCTGATCCGTCCGACCTCGTCCTGTTCGCCCCCCGGCTGCGGCAGCGCGTCTGCGCCGACGGCTTCTCCGCGCCGGAGACGGGCCACGACCTCCGGCAGGGTCTCCTCGGCGACCGCCACCGTGCGGTCGTGGAGGTCCCGCAAACGGCGCAGGACCGAACGCGTCGTGAAGACCACGACGGCGACGACCAGCAGGAGGGCGGCACTGCTCGCCGCCACCAGGACGACGACCTGGTGCTCCAGCTCGGCCGCCCGGTCGTCGGCGTGGGCGAGCAGCTCCTGCAGCTCGCCCTCCTCGAGGGTGTTCAACTGGGCGGAGAAGGTGCCGTAGGCCGCCCGCCAGTCGCTGACATCCGGCGGCAGCACGACGCCGGAAGAGACGTCCCTGTGCTCGTCGACGACGGCTTTTTCGATGCGGGATTTGGTCTGCCAGGCGGTGGAGGTGAGGATCCGCTGGAGAGCGTCCTGGTCGTCGAGGGGCAGGTCGCGGGCGACCGAGTCGTACAAGTAGTCGGCCGCTCCGGCGGCTTGGACGAATTCACCGAACCTGGCGGACGTCAGCTTCCCGGAGGGGCCCGACAGCGCGAGGATGGCATCCTCGCGAGCCACCGCCTCCGCCGCCGAGAGCAGGGCCACGAGCGACGTCGTCTCCTGCGTGAGCGCGCCGTCGTCGACGTGGCTGAAGTCTCCGTAGCAACGGACCGTCCCGCCTATCAGCTCGGTGTAGTAGTTGACGGTGTCGTCCGGGCTCCCGTGGCGTGCGTCGGCCCGTTCGCGCTGGGCGCCCAGGTCGGCCAGCCCCCGCGCGACTTCACGGAGGCGGTCCTTCGCCCGGTCGGAATGGACCTGATCGGGGTCCGACGACTTCAGGAACGCGGTGACGGCCCGGTCGGTGTCGGCCCGGCGGTTACGCAGGTCGGCCCCGGGTACGGGCATGCCCGACCACCAGGCGGCG
This sequence comes from Streptomyces roseifaciens, assembly GCF_001445655.1. NCBI lineage: Bacteria > Bacillati > Actinomycetota > Actinomycetes > Kitasatosporales > Streptomycetaceae > Streptomyces > Streptomyces roseifaciens. The sequence continues at coordinate 2,578,818 of NZ_LNBE01000003.1, read as the reverse complement.
GTGACCGCACGCTCCGACTGCAGTTTGGTCATGAGCTGGTACAACGGTACGACGGTCTGCCGCCCGGCCGCCACGTCCTCGCGCAGGTGCCGGGCCTCCTGCAGCGACCGCTCGGAGCTGATGATGACCTGGACGCCCATCGCCAGGGTGGGCACCACTGCGAGCCAGATGAGCAGGGTACGCAGGCGCACGGCTCGTCGTCGGCTTCTTCGTACCGGCTCGCCCGGGCCTTCGGATCCTGTGGGAGTCATCAGTCCTCGTCAAACACAGCCGACCATTTCGGAGTGGATGCCGATCATAACCAGCCAATTCCAAAAGCAGTGGTTGAGGTTGACGTGCAGGAATGGTAAAGGCACTCAAGAGCAGTTCATCGCCGGTTGCGGCGATTGTCGACTGTGCCCGGAGAAGTCGGGACAGGCGGGCGGCAGCCGTTACCCGTCCCGTCCCCGCAGCCGCTCGTGCCGTGCCGTGCCGTGGCATTGCGGTGCCGCGCCTTCGCTGCCGTTGTGCATCTTCACACGCCGGGGCGTCGATTCGGGCAACCGCTCGGGAGGGGCCGTAACCCGGCTTCTCGGGTCGGTCGGCGAACTACCCTGGCCGGCCCCGCCACCGGCGCAACGTGATGCGGGACGAAGATGGCCTCACTGACTCGCCGTTAGGTGCGATACCGGCGATAGGTGTCGGGCCCGACAGTGACTCGGCCTTGTCCCGGGCCCGGGGCAGCCGGGTGAGCAGCCGGGTGGACCGGCGCGGGCGGTGTCCGCGCCGCGTCGGGCGCAGGGTGCGCACGTGGTCCGCGCTGCCCTCGCGCAAGGCGCTGATCGCGAAGTACGGCTCACCACCCCACACCGGGCGCACGCCCGAATCCCCCGCACCGATGCACACCGCGGAGCGCACCGGCCAGGGCGGCTGGAGCGCCGTCGCCATCGAGGACGCCGTGGAGACGATCGACGCCCTCGTGGCGGCGCTCTCCACCCTGGACCCGCACTCCGTACGGCTCCTCGCCCCGTCCAGGTCTTCGGGGCACCGGGCTCCCTCGACTTCGCCGCGGCCTGTCGGTCTGTTCCACCTGGGATCAGCAGCACATCAGCGCCGAAGCCGGCGGTGGAGAAAGCCCTTGCCCTTGCTGGCTTTCGGTGGTTGGTGCTGCTGAAGGTCCTCCGGTGAGTGGGTAGCGGCGGTCGGCGCGGTGTCCGCAAGTCAGGTGGAGGCTGCTCAATCATCCGGCAAAACCCCACCCGAGAATCAAGTTCGGCGCCTGGTTCGAGGCTGGTGTCCGAGGGCGAGTTAGGGTGACCGCCATGCAATGGGGAGATCGTCCGGTTTGGGTCCGGTGCACGGCGTCGGTGTACGTGGTCGGGTTCCTGGAAGGGACGGGAGCGCACGGGTATTTTCTGGCGACGGGTGGGCTTGACGCCTACGGCTACGCGCCGTTGCCCGTGCAACTGCTCTTCCACGGGCTGTTGCTGCTGGACCCGCTGGCCGCACTAATGATCATTCGTGCCCGCCCTGGTGGGCCGTTGCTTGCTGCCGTGGTCATGTTCGCGGACGTGGTGGGCAACTGTAACGTCGCATGGAGCACGGTCATGACGCATCCCACCGCCTTTCTCCGCCCGATAGGGCTGTTGCCGATCACGCTCTTCGGCATCTTCGTCCTGCTGACAGCACTCCCGCTTCGCCGAGCACTGGCGTCCAGTGGTGACATCGAAGCCTGCGTCCCATCTCCGGCCGAAGCAGGATGACGCACCGTGTGTCGGCCCGGCCGGGCGTCCGCCCCGCTACTCGATCACCCTTCGGCCGCACTCTGCCCTCAGCCGCCGGCATTTCGTGATCGAACAGGTCCCAACGTGCCCAGGTTAAAGGCACCTGCACGGCTGCGCCCTCCGCCACGAGCCCGACAGGTCCGCTCCGCGGCCCACCACCCCCCGACACGGTGTCGGCGCAGTCCTCACGGCCTGCTGAAACCGAGGATCCGAAACACCCTACTCACCGCATGTGGTGACGGTTGCCACGGTCGCCGCAGCCACTTCCCCGTGCTGATTCCAGCAGCAGGCCGTCGATGATCCGCCCGTACATCAGGCGTGCAGCCCTTCCTGCCACGCCGTCGAGGGATCGGGGCACTCCGCGCAAGCGCACTTCGGCGGACCACACGATGCGGCACCATCGTGCGTCCGCCTCGCCGGTGACAGGCCGCAGTGTGATCTCGGCCCAGCCCCGGACAACACGCCCTCGCTTCTCCACCCGGCAGTGGCCGGGATCGGCGCGGGACGAGGGCGGCTCCCATCTCACGACCTCCATGGGGTCACCGAAGGCGACGGGACCGAGACGGGTACGGGCGACGAACCGCGTTCCTGCGCGAGTGGGTGGTGGAGTGATCACCTCGATCGTGGTGAACGGCACGTGGGCGGCGTGTCCCTCCCAGTGTGTGAGCCGTTCCCAAACAGTCCCGGCCTGCAGCGGGACCTGTCGTACGATCCGGAAGAAGACCATGTCCGTACGCAGCTGCTGGTCCTCAGCGGAGGCCGCGCGCGAGCGGGTGCCTCGGCTCGTACAGGCGCAGCTCGCCTCCACCCGGCAGGCGGAGGGCAGTGAGCAGCCCCCATCCTTCGTCGCTGACCGGCCGGGTGAACTCCACGCCCTGCGCGGTCAGCTCCTCCACAGTCCGCCGGATGTCGTCACACATCAGGAACAGCTCGTGGCCGCCGGGTGCGTCGGACGGGTGCACCGCGGCCTCGGCGGGCGGCAGCTCGAAGATCAGCCACCCGCCGCCGGCGTCGACGCACAGGAAGCCGAGCACGTCCCGGAGGAAGGCCCGGTCGGCCTCGGCATCCTGGCTGAACATGACGACGTGCGCGCCACTGATCATGTCTCGACCCTCCCTTCCGGCTTGAGAAGCCTTCTGCTCGCGCTTCCGCCCTCACCGTAAGGAGCGGGACGGGACGGCGCCACCGGGCAGCGTTCCGGACGCAGCGACCGTGCTGCCCTGCCATGGCCCGATCAGGCCGACGGGTTGATCAGACGGAAGTACAGGAACCGCGGTGTCGTGGACAGTCGTTTGAACCACTGCGGGTCCACGGATTCACACTCCGGCAGCGGCATGGGCTCCACCAACTGGTCGACCTCGAAGCCGGCCTTCCGCAGGGCCGCGAAGGTCCAGCTGAGTGGGCGCCGGTAGAAGCGCACCGTGCGCGGCTTGCCGCCGACCGTCCACTCGTCCGTGATCAGCTCGGTCCGGAAGTAGTCCGTGCGGTCGAGCCAGTGCCAGTCCTCCCCCGGGTGGTGCACGGACAGCACCATTGCGCCTCCCGGCCGCAGGACCCGGCGCAGCTCCGCGAGTGCAGGGCCCCAGTCCTTGAGGTAGTGCAGCACCAGCGACGCCGTCACCAAGTCGAACGAGTCGTCGGAGAGGAAGTCGAGCGGTTCGGTCAGGTCCGCTCGGCGGAAGGTTGGCCGGCCGTCGCGGTCATTGCAGAGTTCTTCGGCCATCCGGACCATGACTCCACTGCTGTCGATCCCGGTGACCGTGGCCCCGAGCCCGGCGAGCCGAGCCGAGAGGTGCCCGGCCGCGCACCCGACGTCCAGGACGCGCTTACCCGCCACGTCGCCTGACAGCGCGAGGATCGCGGGCCGATCGTAGTAGGCGTTGATCACGCTTGATGCCGTGTGCTCCGCGTACTCCGCGCCGAGGTCGTCGTATTGCTCCGTCGTCATTCTTTTGCTCTTTCCGTGGGCAGGAGGCCCTGCTGGGCCGGGCATTCGAGGTAGGGCTCCGCCTCACCTGCCCAGCCGTATGTCCGTATGTCCGTATGGCCGCGTAGCCGTACGTTCGTACCTCCGGACATCGTGCATCAGCGTTGCCGAGGGCAGGCCGGGCGGCGTACCCCCAGCCCGCTCAGCCTTTCTGAGCGGCATCGCCGGGTTCCGGGAGCGGGGTGCCGGCGCGCAGATCCTCGCCGACTCCGGCGGCTCGGCCTTGACGGGCCCTGCTCAATAGGGGGTGTGGGCGGCACACCGGATGGTGTGCCGCCCACACGCGTGTCCTGGCTGCGGTTGCCGGTTCACCGGCTGGTTCAGCCGGCGGATCGCCGAGCGGCCGCACACCTCGCGCCAGGTGGGTACATGCCCGTCGATGTTGCACAGGTGCACGGCTCAGTCGTCGGCCTTCTTGGTGAAGGACTGCACGCACTGGCTGCCGGAGGAGACCTCGTTCAGACCGTCCTCGGCCTTGGGCATGCCGCCGCTGTTGTAGGTGGGTTGAACGCGAACTCATCACAGTTGGGCTTGGACTCCGCGGCGCCGAATGCGTATGGGCCGCCGTCCGCGCCGTCTCCGTAGCGTCGACTGTCTGCCCGGTGTCCGCGTCTCGGGCATCCGCAGACCCCGGCGCGTCCGCCGGGTCTGCACCGGAGTCCGGGCCTTCCGCACTCTCCGATGACAGCACAGGGACCCGAGCACGACCCGATAGGATGTTCGACGTTCGTGGTGGCGTGCGCGTGACCCACGGAACGCAAGGAACGCACGCGCCACCGGGAGAGCACAAGTGAGCGGGTCCAGAACGACATCCAGCAACCGTGCGGCCCCCGGCGGTGCGCTGAGGGCGTTCTTCCACTCGTGGACGGGGGGCCTCGCGCATACCCCCACGGCCGATCGCGTGGAGGACAAGCTCATCGCCGGGATGCAGCTCGCGCGTACCGTACTCGGCCTGGCCGCCGCCGTCTGGCTGGTCGCGGCCTACCCGTTGAGCGGCGGCGGGCAGAAGTTCGTCCTCGGCAAGCTCCTCGAACTGGCCTTCTCCTGCGGCATCCTGGCCGTGGGAAGCATCGTCGGCATCACCGCCTTCCTCATCGCCAGCACTCCGGACAGGCGCCGAGACTTCGCCGGGCGCCTGCGCGGGCCGATCTCAGCCGCCCTCCTGCTGGCCGCAGGCCCCCTCTGCATCTGGCTGTCCGTCGAGGCCCTCAAGGGCGACCTCATCGACGGCGAGGACCTCAAAGACACCTTCGCCGCTGTCACCGGCCCCGGCATCATCTGCACCGTACTGGCCTTCCTGGCCCTGGCCATCGGCTGGCTCGCAGCCCTCGCCGTGCTGCTCGGCTCGAGCGTCTACACCCTCCTGGCCACCTACGCCTGCGTCTTCACGTGCTTCCTGGCCAAGGACGTGCACCAACTGCTCCCGGCGCTCATCTCACCACTGCTGGTCTGGTCGCTCTTCGCGTTCCAGATGTTCAACGGTCCCGACGTCGCCGCGCCTCCGGAAGTGCTGTACACGTTCATGCTCGGCGGCCCGCTGTCAGTGACCGCACTCTCGGTCTGGGAGGTGCGCCGCCTGCGCACCCGCCACGGGATCACACTGCGCGCCGCGCTAGGCCGCTGAACACTCCCGGCCCCTGGCGCGCCTGCTTGGCCAGGCGGGCGAACGGGCTGGCCTCTTCACGGCGACGTTCTGCGCGAAAAAACGGCCGTATGCGCGGACGGGGGCGCCCCCGGCCCACCGTGCCGCTACGCTCGAACGAATGAATGGTTCACTGGGCGAATCCCCCGACGAGTCCACCGCCGCCGGCGACGCCGACATACCACGCTGGATGCGCGTGGTGTCAGTGACTGCCGACGTGCTCCTCAGCCTCCTGAAGTCCGGAAGCCGAAACGGTCGTTCCGGTGGCAGCAGCGACGGTGGTGACGACAGCGCCGGCTAGGCCGTCACCGAGAAGACCCTGTAGCGGACCGGACCGCCACTCAGCCCCGTCTGGCGCCACGCAGCACCCCCGTCCGGGGCAAGCGTCAGGCACCCAGACGGGGACTCGGATCGACTGGCCACCTGACCCGTACACCGGCCGCGCCCATCCGGGGACGTGCCCGGGCAGGCGCTCACGGTGGCCGCGCGCGAGTGCGATCTCGGCGCGTATTCCAATTCCAAAGCCGTACCGACTGCAGATGATGCAGCGCTTCGCTTCCCTGCTCACTCTGGAGGCACAGTTCAGCCATCCGGGTCGGAGCCATGGCCTGGATCCACGGGATGCGCAGCTCCTTGGAGGCATCGGGCACCGCGGCAAGGCGCCGGGCCTGGCGGGCGACCGCGTAGAGCGCTGACCGCAGCCGGTGGTGCTCCTCGGCCACCGGCTCCAGCCGGTCCGTACCGCGCTGGACCCGCTGCAGGAGCCGGCGTTCGCGCGAGCGGCAGCGCTCGGAGCAGAACCGCCACGGTCACCCGCCCGGTGCCAGAACGGTTCCGCCGCACCATGCGTGTCACCTGTGCCGGCTGGTGACGGCCGAGACCGCCACCAGCCGGTTCTCACTTCTCCCTATGGGCCACCCTCACCTCGTCACGAGGCGTTCTCCGTCTTGCTGGCGGAGCAGGTGCTTTCGATGACGTCCTTGGAACCGTACTCCCCCAGGCAGACCTTGTAGCGGATCCACCCGTTCTCGGGAAGGTTCAGGTTGTGGTCGACCTTCCCGTCGCCGTCGGAGCCGGAGTGGTTCCACAACTTCAGCGGCAGCCCGTCGGACCGGTCTCCGATGACAACGACCGAGTGTCCGTCAGCCTTGTTGTCCCAGATCAGCATGTGGTCCCCCTCCTTGATGAAGGACGCCGACCCGGCACACGTTGTGTAGTTGTCGCTGGTGCACCGGTCACCCACGTGCCGGGTTGCGGCCTGCGCCATGGCCGGGGGGACACCGACCGCGACAGCGGCGGTGAGCGAGGAAACCGCTAAGGCCCATTTCCTGGCGTTCATCTGATTCGCCCTCCTGCGACGTTGTCCAAGGGACGGGTGGCATGTAGTGCGCCTCCGTTCCCTCGATATTCCTGGAACCTGTCCATGTGAGATCGAGACATCTCGCGACGTCTGCGCAGAGCGTGCCGTCAGTGAGCTTCAGAGCGGCTTCAGCGCGGCTTCAGGCCACGGTCCCGTTCCCGCAACGCCGTCAGTGCGGCGGCCCGCAGTGCGTCCGGGGCCAGGGCCGCGTACGCCGATACCGCCTCGGCGTACGCGGTCCTGTCGGCTTGTTCGGCTGCCTGCCGGGAGCGCTCGGAGGACATGGTCGGCTGGAAGAAGCGCAGGTGGCGGAAGCGTTCGGCCAGGGCGACCAGCCGCGTTCCCGATCTGGTGCGGCGCGCGTTGCCGGTGCGCGGGCCGTGGTCGAGGTCGACCATGCCCAGTGCGAGCAGCAGCGCACCGCAGAGCGGAAGGTTCGCGAGGGCCCTGTCTGACCGGGACGGTGCGGCGGCGCGGGGTGCCAGGAGGGCAGGAAGCCGGCCCTGGAGGGTGGTGGTGAGGTCCTCGACGAGGTCGAGGCGACCGTATCGTGCGTGGGCGGTCACGGCGACGGCCTGGACCTCCAGGACCCAGGGCTCGAGGTTCAGTTCGAGGTCCAGTTCGAGCTCGAAGACAGGGCCGGCGGCGCTGTTCCGTACTCCTTCGGCGGCCCGGCGCCACAGGTGAAGCCCGGTTTCGGTGTCGCCGCGTGCGAGTGCGATCTCGGCGCGTATTCCAAGGCCGGGCGAGAGGAGGTCCGGCGTGTCCTGCGGCTGGGTCAGCGTCGCCTGTGTCACCCAGTGCTCGGCCTCGTCGAGGTCGCCGGTGTGCAGGTGGGCGAGCGCCATGCCCCAGCGGATGCCGATCGGGTCACCACCCTGGACGCCGAGCTCCTCCAGGACCTGTAGTGCCGACTGCAGATGGTGCAGCGCTTCGTGTCCCTGCTCGGCCTGGAGGCACAGTCTGGCCATCCGGGCGGGAGCCATGACCTGGATCCACGGGATACGCAGCTCCTTGAAGGCGTCGAGCATCCGGCGGGCCGCCGACAGGGCGCGGTCCGGGTCGTAGGCGTTCTCCCATACGAGGCTGGCCGCGCAGTTGGCCGTGCCGGCGAGCAGTGGCTCGTCCCGGTCGCACAGGGCGTTCAGCACCGAGTGATCGGGGCCCAGGAGTTCGGGCAGTGCGCACAGTACGGTCGAGACAGCTCCGACCAGGGTGTTTGGCGATGCCGGCGGCAGTCGGCGCAGGGCGACGAGGGTGCGAGCCGCTCCGGGGCCGAATCCGAGGAACAGGCTCGTGGCGCACATGGCCGCGGCGGTCCGGGTGACCTCGACGAAGTCGGGCCGGGGCCGGAAGTGGGAGAGGAGCGGTCCGGCGTCCTGGGCGAGTGGGACGAGGCGAGCGTAGTTGGCCTCCGTGGTCCACAGGGTCGCGAGCACCGCGGTGGTGGCCGCGACCGTGGCACCGTCCTCCTGGTCGAGGCCGACCCGCAGCGCCTGGACGAGGTTGTCCTGCTCGGCTCTGATCCGCTCCCAGGCCCTGAAGGGGTCGGTCCCGAAGAGCGCGTCGTGATGCCGCATCCCGAAGTCGCGCGCCCATGCCAGGTACTGGCGGGTCACGCAGTCGTCCTCGCCGGAGCGAGCCCGCTGGGCCGTGCAGAACTCCCGTATCGTATCCAGCATCGCGAAGCGCGCGCCGGAGGCCGTGTCCGCCACCTTGACCAGTGACTGGTCGACCAGATCCGTGAGCACCTCCAGCACCTGGCCCTCGCGGAACAGGCCGCCGAAGAGCTCGTCGTCATCGAGCAGACGCTGGGCGGCGTCCGCCGTGAAGCCGTTGGGAAAGACCGACAGCGCGCGCAGCGCCGCCTGCCCTGCCGGGTCCAGGAGGTTCCAGCTCCAGTCGACGACGGCGTGCAGTGTGCGATGACGCCGCGGGGCATCTCGAGCACCGCTCCGCAGCAGGACGAACCGGTCCGTCAGCCGGTGGCTGATCTCACCGACCGTCATGACCCTCACCCGCGCCGCCGCCAGCTCCGCAGCGAGCGGCAGCCCGTCCAGACGGCGGCACAGCTCGATCACCGTCCCGGTGGGCAGCTCGGCACCGGGACGGGCGGCCCGGGCCCGCTGCTCGAACAGTTCGGCAGTTGTCGGCAGATCCAGTTCCGGCAGCGGATACACCGATTCGGCGGAGATGCCGAGGGGAGCCCGGCTGGTGGTGAGGACCCGCAGGTCGCGGACGACCGACACCAGGGCCTGCACCAGCTGTGCGACGCCGCGGATCACGTGCTCGCAGTTGTCGAGGACCAGCAGCGTCGGCCCGGGCCCGAGCGCGCCCGCGATGCCGGTGAGCACGTCGGTGGGGACGGCGGACGGGAGCGTGTGGGGGCGCAGCGATTCGCCGACTCCGAGAGCCGAGGCGACCTCGCCGGCCACATCCGCGTCGCTGGTGATACCGGCGAGACCGACCAGATGCACCACCCGCTGCTCCGCCTCCCGGCTCACCACGTGCGCGAGGCGGGTCTTGCCCAATCCCCCTGGCCCGACGATCGAAGTGACCCGGGAGGTCCTCATCAGCTCCGCCACCGCGGCGGTGTCGGCGTCCCGGCCGAGCAAGGGGTTGGGATCGTGCGACACTCCGCTGCGTATTGCGGGCGCCGCCCCCTGCAGCAGCTCCTGATGTACGCCCTGCAGCGCGGGCCCGGGATCGGCGCCGAGTTCCTCGCGCAGCCGGCGGCGGTAAGCGTCGTAGGTGGCCAGAGCGGTGGCGGGGCCCGCGGTGGCCGCCTGGCAGCGCACCAGCTCCAGGAGTACCTCCTCGTCCCGCGGCAGTTCCCGCATCAGGTGGGTGAGCGGTTCGAGCGACTCGGCCCGGCGGCCGAGCCGCGCCAGGGCCAGGGCACGGACCCGTACGAGCGACCAGTACACCGGGACCCGCTCCACGCGCAGCGCGGACACCGGATCGCCGGGAACGTCCCCCTCGCACCGCACGCCGTCGGCACCCCACAACGCCACACCCGCCTCAGCCTCCGTGAGCGCCGCCGCCAGGTCCCCGGCTCGCAGCCGCTCCCCACCCGCCGCGGCGCGGAGCAGAACGGCGGAGCTGTCGACCTGCTCCTCACCCAACGCGAGGCGATAGCCGGTCGAGGTGCTGGCGATCACGTCGGCGCCGAGGAGACTCCGGGCACGTGCGACCAGAGTCTGCAGCGCCTTAACCGGATTCTGCGGTTCCCCATCCGTCCAGAGGCCGTCCACCAGGAATGCCGTGCTGCACCCCGTGCGCAGCTCGCCCGCCAGAAGAGCGAGCAGGCCGCGCAGCCTGGGCGCGGTGACCTCCTGGTCACGATAGGAAACCCGACACAGCAGCATCAGTTCAATGGCCATCAAAGCAGTTAAGCAGCAGTCCACAGGCGTCACGGTCGGGACGACCAAGCCGCCGCACCACCCGGACGAAAACACGGTCCCCACGGTCGAAGTGCTCGGTGCAGCCAAACACCGAAACCAGACACGCCAAACTCACCGCGGACAAGACACTCGCGGAGCCCGGGCTCGACTGGGCCGCCTGCTGATTTCCTTCCTCCCACGCCTCCCCGGCCAGGCGCTCCAGCTCTTCCATCAGGCCGGCGATCCCGGTGAGGGCAGCCAGGGGGAAGGGGACGGCCTGGACGGCGGCGGGGGCTGCGCGGGCGGCGGGCGACTGCTGGTCGGTGTCGTCGTCGGTGGAGATCAGGGCGCGACGGCCACGCCCAAGGGCGGGCGTGTGGGCGGGGGATCGCGGTGCTCACCCTCGCAGTCTGTCGCCTGGCCCCGCCCCGGCCGGTCGCCGAGGTGGCCGCCGCGGCCGGGGCCACCTCGAACCCCGCCCTCCGGGGCGGTCAGCGGCGGCGCAGGTGCCGGGCGAAGCGGCGCACTGCCAGAACCCACAGTCAGTTCGCGGGCGGTCGCCGGGTCGGCGTAGTGAACGAGGACGAGACCAGCGGCGGCCACTCACTCGCCCAGCGCTGGTAGGGCGGTGCGGCACAGCTCAGGGTGCATGGCCGGCCGCACGTCGCAGGAGCAAGGTGAGGAGTGCCCCGGTGGTCAGTGCTCCCGCCGAGCCCACCAGGCTGGCCCGTGGGCCAGCATGATCCGCCAGCCATGCTCCTCCCTGAGAAGCCACGAGGAACGCGGCGCCGGACAGTGTGCTGACCAGTCCGGTGGCCCGACCCTGGAGGACGTCGGGGACCCGCGTCTGCCGCAACGTGGTGAAGCTGACCTGGAGTGGAGCGCTGGCCAGGGCGATGATCAGCACCCCCGCCAGGGCCATGTACAGGCTCATGGAGCCGGCGAGTACCCATCCTCCGCATACCATCACCCAGGCCGACAGGGACAACGCGGCGACTGGCGCCAGTCGCGCCGCGAAACCGATGAGCAGCCCCGCGACGAGGACTTGGGCCACGCCGTTCGTCAGGCTGAACAGAGCGACGTCGCCTTCTGGGCGGTTCAGTGCGGCAGGCAGGAAGGCGACGAGCACCGTGTTGTTTATTCCTGCCTGCAGTACCACGCACAAGTACGTCCCCAGGGCGACGGCCAGGGTGCGGTCGCGGCTGTCCAGCAGGGCCCGAACGCCGACTCGTAGTCCGGTGGCCGCCAAGTCTCGGTCCGTCACCTCCTCCCTCCCCCGGTCACTTGCCGTCGCACGTCGCGCCACCGGCTGGGAAGGGAGCCTGCGCTGGAGCAACGCGGCTGCCACAAAGCTGACGGCATCGGCCGTCAGTGCCACAGCAGGGCCTGACTTGCTGTATAGCAGGGCTCCGAGGAGTGGCCCCAGGATGTAGCTGACCTGCTCGGTCGTTGTCATGGTGCTGTTGGCGCGTATCAGTGCGGCCTTGGCCACCAGCTGTGGCAGCATCGCGCCCCGCGCCGCCGAGCCTGCGCTGCCTGCGATCGCCGAGGCAGCTAGAGCCCCCAGTACCAGCGGGACCGAGCCACAGAGCATCGCCCATAGGATGGCGCCGCTGCCCGCCGCGCGTGCCACGTTGCTGACGATGAGGACTTGTTTGCGATCGTACCGGTCGGCGAGGACTCCCATGGCGGGGCCGACGACGAGGGTGGGGAGTCGTTCGAACAGTACGCCCAGCGCCACGGCTCGTGCCGAGCCGCCCCATGCGGTGTAGAGCCACAGGATCACTGTGATGCCGCGCAGGGCGTCGCCGGCGAGCGAGACTGCGCAGGATCCCCAGAACACGCGGAATCCGGGACCGAGTGCGGTCGGTGCCTGCCGGTCGGACGCCGAGGTGGTCATTCGGTGGCCGAGGAGTCGGGCGCACGGCCGGCGGTGAGGAGGGGAAGGTTCTTGGCTGCGGCCGGGGTGGCGGCCGGGGTCGCGACGGCCTCCTCCCAGTACTCGTCTCTCATGCGCCGCATCCATACGTGCCACAGATGCGTCAGCGCGGTCTCCGGTACAGGACCCAGCCCCGTGTCGAATTCACCTGTGGTAACCGAGGTGATTTCCTGCATGGGCAGAAGGTAGTGCCCATCCTTACGAAGTCGCTCGACGTTCCGCTGCACGGCTGACTTCTCCCACATGGAAGGATTCATCGCAGGGCCGAAGACGACAGGTCGGGGACTGGCCAGAATCGCCGTGGAGAGCAGGTCGTCCGCGATGCCGTGAGCGGCCTTGGCGAGGATGCCGGCTGTTGCGGGCAGTATCGCGAACAGTTGCGCCCAGCGAGTGAGACGGATGTGCGGGCTGGGTAGCGCGTCGGTCCCCATGAGGTCGGTGAAGACGGGCTCTTCCACGTAGGTACGGACAACGGACGGTGAGATCATCCGCGTTGCCGTGTCCGTCATGATGACGCGGATCTCCTGGGCAAACTCGCGTCGTAGCTGGGTGAGGTACTGAGGCAAGTGCACCGCGTGGATGGAGCCGCTCACTCCGAGGAGCAGCCGTTCGCACGGAAGGGAGGTAATCATGTCCGCTCCGGTAGTTGGAGGGGGAGGGCTGCGGTCAGGGCGGCGGGGATCGACTCTCCCCGCCGCCCCGGTCACTGTCAGCAGCCGTTGCAGTTGTTGTCGTCCACCTCGCGCTTGCGGTAGTCCGTGGTGGGCTTGGAGATCCAGGTCATGTCGTCACCTCCTCTCGCTTCTCATGCCCCGCCAACCATGCGCAGGCACGGGCAGCAAGGTTGTCTTGCTGCTGGCGAGGAGGGGCCTTCCGGCTTCGGATGGACTTTCCAAGGAAGGCAGCCCCCACTGCCCTAAGGTGCAATGTCAGCCTTTAGGGCAGTGGGCAGTTGGAGCCGTGTCCGGCACGTTGAACAGGCTCTCGGCACGGATGAGGGTGAGAGATTCCTTGATGAAGCGCTTACCCGTGGGGCAGGCACACTCAGGCTCTTCCATCCATTCCTTCGGGCAGATGGCACCGTGGCACGTGGGGCTGAAGTAGCAACTCGTGCACTTCTTTCCCTCTTCCATGCCATCGGTCTCACACCACAGGGCCATCTTCTTCCAGTCGAGGTCCATGCGGCCATCTGGATGCAGCTGGCCGACGATGTTCCGATCGTGATAGTCGAGCTCCACGGTACACTTGTAAACTTTTCCGTCCGATCCGATCACGAATGACTTCGGGTTCGCGGCGTAGCAGACATAGCCGTTCGGCTGCATTCCGGGAAGGGCATGAACGTCCCGGAATCCTGCCTCTACGGTGAGTCGCCGGGACTGGCGCACTGCCTCTACCAGAGCCCGGTCTTCACACACGTCGAGTGAGGCGTCATTGGCGCCACCCCAGCGGCCGATCGCTTCCATTTGAACAGCGAATCGCGGGTCTCCGCCGAACTCATCCTTGAGCATCCCGAGGAAGTCCGCCATCTTCGGCAGACCTGCCGGGTCGAAGTTGTGCCTGAGGACGACTTTGAAATCGTGATCCGAACGGTGCAGGTATCCGAGATTGTTCCAGATACGTGCGAAGGTGGGCTCGCCCTTGGCTCCTATCCGTCGCTTGTCGTGCTCGTGCTCGGGGCCGTCGAGCGTGATCTGAAATCGCGTCAGGCCAGCGGGGATGACGCGGTCAGCGTACTCCGGGGTAAGCAAGTAGCCGTTGGTGGTGGCGAGAGGGTAGAACTCGATGCCGTGGCCCTCCGTGTACCGGCGGAAGTGGTCGGTGAGCCGGACCACCGTCTCAGCGGCAAGCAGTGGTTCACCTCCGAACCACGAGAGGTAGAGGTGCTCCAGATCCTTCCGATCGGCCACAAAGCGCTTAAGGCCCTCCTGCAACTCAGGAGCCATCTCTCCGCGCAGAAATGACTCGTAGCAGTAAATGCAGCGGAAGTTGCACTGTTCCGTCGGCATCACGATCAAATGCAGACTGCGATCCATGTACCGACTGACGTACTGGTTGTGCACGAGCGCGGTCTCGTCAGTGCCCTGTGGTACGAGAAATCCACCGTAGACGAGATCTTGAAGTACGCCGGTAAATGGCCCCGTCGTCACCTGGTTGGCGACCAGAGCTCTGCGCGCACGCTCCGCGTCCTCGACGGGCACCACACCGACGGCGCCAGTGCGGGCGCAATGCACCACCAGTGCCCCGTCGTCCTGGTGAGAAAGGCTCAGGTACCGGGACGGGACATAAGTACCGTCCTTCGGCTGAACAGGTGCGGGCACGTCTGCCTCCAAGTCGACCATACGCGGTGCGAGCTGTCGGTCCGGTCTCACGCTGCGGATACCGTGGCATCGAAGAAATACTCGGGCAAGCAGTGTTCCGCTGAGCGGACCGGAGCCGGAGAGCACCGATCTTGCACCCACATGGAAATTTCGCCCAAGACAGGCCCATGCATCCGTGCTCCGCCGCGGCGGATCTGACATTTTCCAGAGATCTTCGACACGCGCGAACGAGAAAACACCAAATTTATGGAGCGTTTATCGCCGTGGGATTGACTTGGCACCGAGGGGGAGGAGATCACTGATGATCACCTGCGAGGGCGAGGAGTCCGGTGGCGCGCCGTCTCGTGGGCGCGGAGTCCTCGAGGGGGCGTTCGCCCTCCTGGAAGCCGTGGAAGCGACCGGGGAGGCGGGGCTGACCGCGCTGGCGGCACGCAGCGGGCTGCCGAAGACGACAGCCTATCGGCTGCTGGAGCAACTCGCCGGGCTCGGAGTCGTCGAACACCACGGCCATGGTTACCGGATGGGGCCACGGCTCTTCCGCCTGGGGACGGGCTGGCAGCCGCATCCGGGTTTACGGGCGGCGTCGAACGGGCCGATGCAGCGGCTGTCCGGCGTTACCGGAGCCTCGGTCGGGTTATGCGTGCTGTGGGAAGGCCGGACGATGGCGGTCCTGGGGGTGGCCGGCATGGTGGAACACCTGGCCCCTATACGACCGGGAGCCACATGGCCGTGGCATGCCGCGGCGGGGAAGCTGGTGGTGGCTACAGCACCGCCCGGGGTACCCCTGGACCCTCTCCCGGAATCCTGGCACCGGGAGGCGTCCGCCATCCGGGACAGCGGGGTGGCTCTGGACCGGGAGGAGCTGGTACCGGGCGTGTGCTGTGTGGCCGCACCCGTGATAGCGGCGGGTGGTGGGGTCGTCGGGGCACTGTGCGCCATGGTCGACCCGTCGTGCGACATGCGGCAGCTGGGCCGCGCCGTCGCGCAGACAGCGCGGGCCGTGAGTGCCGGTCTGCACGGCCCATTGGCCGTCCGGAGCACGCAGACCCACGCGGGTCCTCCAGCCGCTCACATGGCCCGTCGATAGCCGCCGGCCTGTCAGGCAACCCTCACGCCACGTCTGAACGCGGGTCAAGCCACGGCCCGTGAATCCGAGCGATTCGCTGGTGCAGGCCTTCAGGGATGGAGCAGGAGAGCCTGGGCAACGTAGCGACCTGCAGGAGGTGGGTGGCTACGCCAGGTGCGAAGAGTCAGACCGTGTCGGAGCAGTACGCGGACCAGGCAGACGGGTGGGCCGACGGCGAGGTGATGGCGCAGGCGCGCATGGCGGAACTGGTGGACGGGGCCGACCCGGCGCAGGATCCCTGGATGCCGATCAGTGCTGCCGAGGCGGGGAGCGCCTCCAGCTGCTCGCGCAGGCCGGGGTCGGTGAGGCGCAGCAGCGTCGGGAGCGCGATGGTCGTGTTCGTCATGGTGCGGTGTTCCTCTTCTGTGCTGTGCCTGGTGAACCGGGTGTTCTCCAGGGCGAGGGCGATCGTGTCGGGGACCGGGCCGGTTTCGTGGTCGCCGGGCGGGCCGCGGCCGGTCAGTCGAGGTCGGTGGTGCCGGAAGCGGCGCGGGGGCGGTTACGTGCCCAGCGCTTGAGGTCGCCGACGTGGTAGAGGAGTTCGGCGCCTCTCTTGTCGACCGAGCCGGGGAAGCTCGGGTCGTTGGCGCGGGCGTAGCGCAGGGGCGGCGAGGGTGCCGTCTGGCAGGTGGTGTTCGGGGGCCTAGCGCAGCCCCACCGCCTGGTCGTCGTCGACCGCGGTCGGGTCCGCAGGCGACGCCGCCGTGGAGGACTCCGCCGGGTCGTCGGGCGGGGCCGGGGCGAGGCTCCAGGCGTCGGCGGCGGCCGGTGTCGGAGCGGGCGAGGCCGTGGGCGTCACGGCCGGGGCGCCCCAGGCGTCGGTCAGGAGGTCGACGGGCGGTGTCGCAGGCGCGGGCGGCTTGTGTAGCTGTACCGGGCCCGGCTGGGCGGGGCGGCCGCGTGGTTCCTGACGGTGGTCGCCGGGCTGGTGGTGGCCCACTCGCGGGCTTCGGCGTCGGTGAAGAAGAGGACCTGGGTCTCCCGTGCGGTGCCGCCGATGACGACCTGGGCGCGCGAACCGTGCGCGGCGCGCGGTCAGCCACCGGCCCGGGTGCTTGGTCGACTTCGGCGCGGGTGGATCTCGGGGGCGAGCGTGCGCCGGGCGTTCACGCTGTAGCGGGCGAGGTTGCGGGTGGCGAACTGCACGCGGACCTCGGGGCCTCCCAGGGCGCGGGCGGTGGAGGACCGGGCGACCAGGAGCAGGTGCAGCCCGGCGGTCGAATTCGGCGACGAGTGCCTGGCGACGAGCCTTCCCAGGTCCGCCCGAGCCCCACGGGGAAGCCACATCAACACGTCCTCCAGGCGGTCTCTCCCACCAGAGGATCACAGCACTCGCAGGACATGACCGGATCCGGCAGCATGCGCCCCAGCTGTTCCGGATACCACTGGAATTCGGTCACGGCAGCGGTCACAGCCCTGGCCGCAACCGGCCCTCTTCCAACTTCCGGATCGCTACGCGCGTCGCCGCAGACACACCACCAATGCGGCGAACCGGGATACCTCTTCCGGGCCGCCAACGCTTCGCGCGCAGCCTCTTCGGACGCCTACGCGGCATCGGCCTTTCGGATCAGCATCCCGTCATCCTGCCACGGACCGGCCCGCCTCCGCCCACGGTCGTAGCTTCTCCGGGTTGCGGACCACCCAGATCCGGGTGACGCGCCCGTCGGAGAAGTCGAAGGAGGCCACGGTCATGACGATGCCGGCTCTTCGGGCCACTAGCCCCGGCGCACCGTTGACCGACCGCTCCAGGAGTTCGAGCCCCGGGGCTTTATCGGCTATGGCGACCATGTACTGGGCGATGCGCGCGCCGCCCTCGAGCGGCCGCAGGATGGTGCCGACCATGCCGCCGCCGTCGGCGGTCATCACGGCAGCCGGGTTGAGGAGGGCGACGAGGGCTACGATGTCCTTGTTCTCCCATGCCTCTTTGACCTGCCTCACCACGTCCGTCTGGCCGGTGGCCGACGCCGGAGCGGGCGCGGCGCTCACCCGCTTCCGGGCGGAGGCCGCCAGCTGTTTGCAGGCCGCAGGGGTGCGATGGAGAACGCCGGCGATCTCGGCGAAGGGATACCGGAAGACGTCGTGCAGGACGATCGCCACCCGCTCGGCGGGTGTCATCGACTCCAGGACGACGAGGAAGGCCATGGTCACCGACTCGTCCAGAACGATCTGGTCGGCGGGGTCCGCATGCCCGGCGGCGCCGGGGCCGCCCGCATGCTCCCACTCGGTGCGGTCGGGCAGCGGCTCGGGCAGCCACGCGCCGACATAGCGTTCACGGCGGGCCCGCGCCGAGCCGAGCAGGTCCAGGCAGATGCGGCCGGTCACGGTCGTCAGCCAGGCGCCGGGGGACAGGATCTCCTCCTGCCGGCTTCGTGGCAGCCCGTACCAGCGTGCGTAGGCATCCTGCACGGCATCCTCGGCCTCGGCCAACGAGCCAAGCAGCCGGTAGGCGACATTGATCAGCTGGCGTCGCTCGCCGGCTATCTCATCAACGCCGGCCCCGACAGTCCTCATGCGTCCGGCCACCCTCCCGCCTTACCTTTCGCAGGCCCGCGTCGTCGGGCTGGTGAGACCTTATCGACCTGCTGCCCGAGGGCGGAAAAGAGGACTGTGTTATGGCCACTCAGGTGACGACGGCGAACGCACCGCGCAGCTCCTCGTTCCTGAAGATCGCGATCGCCTTGCAGACCCTGACCATCTTCCTTCAGGCGATCTCCGCCGGAATGCTGCTGACCTCGTCCTACGGAGAGACACTGCACAGTGTCGGAGCCCGTGTGATGTACGGGGCATCGATGCTGTACGTGCTCGCGGCGGTGCTGGCGTGGAAGCCGGGCGGCGGCTCGCCCCGGCCTGTCTGGCACGCGGCAGGATTCCTCGTACTCGCCTCGGTACAGGTCGTGCTCGGCATCGCGCACGTCCCATCGGTCCATCTCCCTCTGGGTGTCTTGATGTTCGGTCTGAGTGTGCTGGCGCTTGCCCGGCGTTAAGGTCCGAAATCGAGGCACGCCAGGATCCGCTGACCCGTGACCGGTCCACCACGACCGGCCACCGCACCCGCTCCGTCGTTGCGCACGTTGTTGCGCACGTTGTTGAAGGTGGCGGCAACGGCAGGACCCCGGCGCGGACAGGCGCACAGGGAAGGACGTTTTCGTGCCCGCGCCCAAGGGATCCGCCGTGACCATCTCCACCCCGCGCGGACAAGCCGACCAGATGAACACCCTGGTCACCTGGTATCCCTTGGGCCAGAACCAGGGCCAGGGCCAGCTCCGTGACGGGGACGACGGCACCTGGCAACCGGACGCGGGCACCGCGGCTGCGCAGGCGGCGGTGCCCGCGTCCGCTGCCACTGATCACCAGCGCGACGGGAGGCACGCTCGCCCGGGGGCCTCAGCCGACGCTGATGGCGCGGAGCTTGTCCCTGACGCGCCGGACCGTAGGACGGTCGCGCCGGACCATGGGACGGTCGCGCCGGACCGTGGGACGGTCGCGGCGGCCCGGCCGGTGCGCGCGCGGCCAGGTGCGCATCAGACGCGTCGCCACGGTCGCGTAGCCGATGCCCACGACCAGGGACACCACCAGGGCCAGGAGCGGGGAGCGGTCCTTGAGATACGGGAAGACCTGCCAGTGCGTGAGGTAGATGTACAGCGAACTGCCCGCCAGTACGCCCGCGACCCGATTGAGGGCTCGGGTGCTCGGCAGGGTCGGGAACCACACCAGCAGCGCGAGGCCGGCGATGACGACGGCCTCGCGCTGATGCTGGTGGGGGAAGAGCCCCGGCACGGATGCCGCGATCGCTGCGGTCACCAGCAGCCGGTGCCGTACCGTGCTCGCCTTCGCCGCGGCCCAGCCCAGTGCGAACAGCCAGAAGACGACGACCGGTGTCAGGTGGGGGACGCGCAGGTCGAACCCGGGGAGGTTGTAGCGGGTGAGCAGGCCGAGCGCCGCCAGGGCGGCGGGCAGGCCGAAGGGGAACCGTCTCTCCGCCCGGTCCACCGCGGGGGCGGACAGGAAGAGGGTCAGGGCGACGAGGAAGTAGACGATGGTCTCGACGAACCAGTAGTGCCACTCCTGCCGGCCCTCGTGCGAGCCGAGGACGCTGTTGAGCAGTACGGCGTTCTCCAGGTCGTAGCCACTGCCGAGGAGGACCACGAGGGCGATCCAGGCGATGCTCGGCACGGCGATCCGCGCGACGCCGTTGCTGATGTGGCGCACGCGCTCGCGGCGCGGGGCGGAGGTGAGGTGGAAGCGGGCGAAGTTGAACCCGGCGACCCCCAGCAGCACGTGCGCACCGCCTTGCACCATGAACACCGGTATGTGGGAACCGACGATGAGGACGATCGCCACCGCGCGGAGGGCGACACCGGTCTCCAGCGCGCGCAGCCGCCGGCCGGGGCGCCGGCGTGCGGGCGGCCGGAGTTCGCGGATCGGCAGGAGATGCCAGTCGGTGGGGAGGTGCCCCAGGGCCTGCTCGATCCTCAGCGACATCTCGACGTAGCTCAGGGAGTCGCCGCCGAGGCCCACGAACGTGCTGTCCTCGGTGACGTCCGAACGGTCGAGGATCTCGGCGTAGAGGCGGCACAGGTTCGGCACGCCGGAAGCCGATGCCGATACCGGTGCTCCGGTGGGCAGCGGGCCGTCTCCGGGCGCGCGAGCCTCGCGCAGTATCGTCCGGTAGTCGGGCTTGCCCGTGGCGAGGCGCGGCAGTTCGGCGAAGTGGTGTACGCGCACGGCGCGCAGGGGCAGGCCGCACTCGTCCGCCGTCAGGCGTCGTACCCGGGCCGCGTCGGGAGCGGTCGTGCCCGTCACGGCCACGACCAACTCGTGGTCGTCGCCGGTGCAGGTGGCCGGGATGCCCTGCCGTTCCAGCGCGGCCTCGGCGCGCTGCAAGTCGATCCGCAGGCCGTAGATCTTGACGAACCGGCTGCTGCGCCCGATCACTTCGTAGAGTCCGTCGTCGGTGAGCCGGGCGATGTCGCCGGTGCGGAGCTCGTCGACCGTGCGGCCCAGGCGCAGGTCCGCGGGGGTCTCGGCGTAGCCCAGCATGACGTTGGGGCCGGTGTAGACGAGCTCGCCGGCGCGGTCGGCGGGCCCCTCGCCGACCGGGTGGCCGGGGGCGGGCTCGATGCGGAAGGACCCGCCGGGGACCGGGACGCCGATCGCGTGCGGGTGCGTGGCCGCGAGCGCCGGGGGGAGATAGGCCATGCGGGCGGTGGCCTCGGTCTGGCCGTACATCACGAACAGATCCCAGCCTGCGCGCCGCCCGAGGGCCGCGTAACGGGCCACCCGGTCGGGTGCCAGTCTTCCGCCCGCCTGGGTGACGTACCGCAGGTGCGGCAGGTCCATCGTGGCGAACCCGGCCCGGTCGAGCAGGTCGAAGGTGTAGGGGACCCCGGCGAACGCCGAGCCGCGGGCGGCGCGGAACCGTTCCCAGAAGCAGGGGTCGGCCACGGAGAGGTCGGTGAGGATCAGCGCCGCGCCGCGCAGGAGGTGACTGTGGATGACCGAGAGGCCGTAGCAGTAGTGCATGGGCAGCGTCGTGGCGGCCCGGTCGCTGTCGCGTATGTCCAGATAGGTGGCTATTGATTCCGCGTTCGCCTGAAGGTTCTCGTGCGAGAGGCGGACAAGCTTCGGGGAGCCGGTCGAGCCGGAGGTGCTCAGCAGCAGCGCGAGGTCGGGGTGCAGGGTGTGCGCGGAGCCGGTGCGCCGCTCGTCGATCAGGCAGGTGCCGTCGGCCGGCCGAACGACCACGTCCGGGTCGTACGCCGTGACGAACGCGTCGACGGTCGCGGCGCTGTCGCCCGGTGCGAGGAGGACGACGTGGCCGGCAGCCAGGGCCGCCAGGTACCCGATCAGGGCGTCGGCCGTGTTGGCGCCGGCGAGCAGCACGAGCCTGCGTCGCGAGCCCAGGCGCCGGGCTGTGACCGTCACGCGTTCGGCGAGTTCACGGTACAAGATCTCACCCATGGGGGTGATGAGGGCCGTGCGGTCACCGTGAGTTGCGAGATCGCGGACGAAGGGAACCGGCTTGACTCCGATTGACTGGCCGAAAGAGAACGTCACGTGGCGCATCGTAGGTAAGGCTTGCCTCCATCAAAAGCCTGTCGACCGAAACCCCTTCCGGGCGGCCCGGCCCCTCAGGGCCGTTCTCGATTGCCCTCCGGGTACCGCGTTGACCAGCAATGATGATCCAAAACCGTTACCGATTCGCGGCTTGAGCCGCCGATCCGGCGATTTCCGCCGAACCCCTTGACCTTTAGGTTAGCTTTACCTTATTTATTAGCCGTCCGGGTTCCCCGTGGACCGGATTCGGCCCCGCCCGCCTCCCTTTTCGCTGTTACTTACAGCTATCGGGGTGGGCCCTGCAGGAAGGCATCACCATGCGTCGGCCCCTGGCCCGTCGTCTCATCGCGCTCGCCGCGGCAGCCTTGATCCTCCCCGCCGCCGCGGCATGCGGGAGCGGCGACGAAGGGGGATCCGGCAAGGGAGATAAGGGGGACAAGGGCGGCAAATCCTCCCTCGTCATCTACTCCGGTCGCCAGCAGGCCCTGGTCAAGCCTCTCCTGACGAAGCTGGAGAAGGCGGTCGGCACCAAGGTCGAGGTCCGCTACGGAGACAGCGCGGAACTGGCGGCCCAGCTCCTGGAGGAGGGCGACCGGACCAAGGCCGCGCTGTTCTTCTCCCAGGACGCCGGCGCCCTCGGCGCCCTCTCCAAGGAAGGCCGCCTGGAGGAACTGCCCCGGCAGACCCTCGACAAGGTCGGCACGCCCTACCGCTCCGCCAAGGGCGACTGGACCGGTGTCTCCGGACGCGTCCGCGTCATCGCCTACCACCCGGACAAGGTCACCGACGTCCCGGACAGCGTCCGCGACCTGGTCAAGCCCGAGTGGAAGGGCAAGATCGGCTACGCCCCGACCAACGCCTCCTTCCAGGCGTTCGTCACCGGCATGCGCGTCCTCGACGGCGACGACGCCACGCGTGCCTGGCTCAAGGGCATCAAGGCCAACGGCGCCAAGGCCTACGGCAACAACATCGCCGTACTGGACGCGGTCGACTCCGGCGAGGTCTCCCTCGGCCTGCTCAACCACTACTACTGGTACGAGCGGGTCGCCGAGAAGGGCGCCGACAAGGTCAAGGCCAAGCTCCACTACCCCCGCGGCGGCGACCCGGGCGCCCTCGTCAACGTCGCCGGCGTGGGCGTCCTGAAGGGCACCGGCCAGAGCGAGCAGGCCCGCAAGGCCGTGGAATTCCTGCTCTCCAAGGAGGCACAGAGCTACTTCGCCGACGAGACCAAGGAGTACCCGCTGGCGGCCGGCATCACCAGCCCCATCAAGGACCTGCCGCCGATCGCCTCCCTCGACTCCCCCAGGATCGACCTCGGCAGGCTCGACTCGCTCCGGGAGACCCTGGCCATGCTCCAGGACGTCGGGCTGGTCTGAACCGACATGCACCCAGCCCACATACCCGGGGCCGACGACGCGGGACGGACCACCCCGTCCGTCCCGCGTCCCGCACGGGATGCCGACCGCCCGCGGCCGACCGCCCCCGCGCCCGCCGGACGACGCCATGACGCCGCCCTGCCGCCCTGGGCACTGCTGCTCCCCGCCGGCGTGGCCGCGCTCTTCGCCGTCCTGCCCCTCGGCTACCTCGCCGTACGCTCCCTCGAACGCGGCCCCGGCTTCGCCTGGAAGGTCGTCGCCGACGAACGCACCGTCACCCTGCTCGGCCACAGCCTCGGACTCGCCGCCGCCGTCGTGGGAGCCTGCCTGATCCTGGGCGTCTCCCTCGCCTGGCTGACGGTACGCACCAACCTGCCCGGGGCCCGCGCCTGGTCCGTCCTGGCGGCCCTGCCGCTGGCCGTGCCCAGTTACGTCGCGGCCTTCGCCTGGCTGTCCGCCGCACCCCGGCTCGCCGGATTCACCGGGTCCGCGCTCGCTCTCACCCTGGTGAGCTTCCCGTACGTCTACCTGCCCGTCGCCGCCGCCCTGCGGGGCATCGACCCGGCACAGGAAGAGACCGCCCGCTCCCTCGGGCTCGGTCCGGTGCGCACGTTCGCGCGCGTCACCCTCCCCCAACTGCGCCCCGCGGCTGCCGGCGGCGGACTGCTGGTGGGCCTGTACGTGCTCTCCGACTTCGGTGCGGTGTCGCTGATGCGCTACGACACCTTCACCCGCGCCATCCACACCTCCTACCGCGCGGGCTTCGACCGCACCCCGGCCGCCGCGCTCAGCGTCGTCCTGGTCGTCATGACCGTGGCCCTGGTCGCCGCCGAGGCCCGCACCCGCGGCCGTGCCGGACACGCCAGGACCGGCACCGGCACAGCACGCCCGGCCACCCCCGCCGCCCTGGGACGGCTGCGCGCACCAGCCCTCGTCTGGTGCGGCGCGGTCACCGCGGCCGCAGTCGCCTTCCCACTGGGGACGCTCGGCTACTGGCTCGCCATCGGCAACTCCGCCACCTGGGACCCCACCGGCCTGCTGGACACCGCCACCAACACCCTCGGCATCGCCGCGGCCGGCGCGGTGCTCACGACCGTCCTCGCCCTGCCCGTCGGAGTCATCGCCGCACGTCACCGAGGCCGCGCGGCCCACCTGCTGGAACAGGCCGCCTATGCCGGCCACGCCCTGCCCGGCATCACCGTCGCCCTCGCCCTCGTGTTCTTCTCCGTCCGCTACGCCTACCCGCTCTACCAGCAACTCCCGCTGCTGGTCTGCGCCTACGCGGTGCTGTTCCTGCCGGTGGCCGTGGCCGCCACCCGAGCCGCGGTCCTCCAGGCCCCGCCGGTGCTGGAGGACGTCGCCCGCTCGCTCGGCCGCTCACCCCTGCGCACCCTGCGCGACGTCACCGTGCCCCTGGCCGCCCCCGGCGTGGCAGCCGGCGCCGCCCTGACGTTCGTCGTCTGCATGAAGGAACTGCCCGCCACCCTGCTGCTGCGCCCCACCGGTACGGACACCCTCGCCACCCGCCTGTGGACGGAGACCGGCGCGGGATCGTTCGCCGCCGCGGCACCCTACGCCGCGGCGCTGATCCTGCTGGCCGCCGTCCCCTCCTACCTCCTCGGGAAGCACCGCACATGAGTGAACCGACCGCCCAGGCCGACCCGAAGACCGACCCGGCCGAGCTGAAGACCGACCCGGCCGAACTGAAGATCACAGGGCTGACCAAGAACTACGGCCCGGACGCGCCCGTCCTCCAAGGGCTCGACCTCACCGTGCCCGGCGGACAACTGGCCGCCGTACTCGGCCCCTCCGGCTGCGGCAAGACCACCTTGCTGCGCGTCATCGCCGGCTTCCTGCGTCCCGACACGGGCACCGTCACCGTCGGCGGCCGCACCCTCAGCGGCCCCGGTACGCACCTGCCGCCCGAACGCCGCCGCGTCGGGATCGTCCCCCAGGAAGGCGCCCTCTTCCCGCACGTCAGCGTCGCCCGCAACGTCGCCTTCGGCCTCACCGGCCGCGACCGCGCGGCACGCCGCGAGCGCACCGAGGAGATGCTGGAACTGGTCGGCCTCGCCGGCTACGGCGACCGGATGCCCCACGAACTCTCCGGCGGCCAGCAGCAACGCGTCGCCCTCGCCCGCGCCCTGGCACCCGAACCCGCGGTCGTCCTGCTCGACGAACCGTTCAACGCCCTCGACAGCGCCTTGCGATCCGGGGTCCGCGCCGACGTCCGCGCCGCACTGCGTGCCACCGGCGCCACCGCCGTCCTCGTCACCCACGACCAGCAGGAGGCCCTCTCCACGGCCGACCTCGTCGCCGTCGTACGCGACGGGACGGTCGCCCAGTGCGCCACCCCCCAGGACCTCTACCGCCGCCCCGCCGACCCCTGGGTCGCCCGGTTCGTCGGGGACGCCGTCCTGCTGCCCGGTACGGCCGAGGGCGGATCGGCTGTCACCGCCCTGGGTCGGGTACCGCTCGCCGCCGGCACCGTCGGCACCGCCGGCCGGCAGGAGGGCACGGTACTGCTGAGACCGGAACAGATCCACCTCGCCGACACCTCGCCCGCCGACGCCCGGGGCACGGTGACGGAGGTGTGCTTCTACGGCCACGACGCCATGGTCACCGTCGACGTCGACGGGCTGGACGACCCGGTCGGCGTCCGGGTGGCCGGGCCCGTGACCGTCTCCCCGGGACAGCGCACCGGAATCCGCGTCACCGGCGAGGCGACCCTGCACGCCGGACGGTGACCGGCCCGAGCCACGAACCGGCCCTGCTGCACGACGCCCACCTTCACGCCTGCAGCGCAGCCGTCAGGCCCACGGTGTTCAAACGGCTCGAGCGGCGCCGCAACCATCGCCACCGGCTCCCCCACGGGCCGGTCCTCCGCCTTCGACGTCGTCGACAACTGTGCTCGGTTGCTCGACGACCGGCGCGTACGAGGCGGATGCGGTGCGTCGGGGGGCGGTGTCAAACGGCAGGGCTCGTCGGCCACGTCCCGCCTGCCGTCGTCGCGGTCATCGCCGTCACGCTGTTCACCGTCCAGGCGGCGGCCTGCCGGTGGTCGCCTGCCGGTGGTGGCTCGAGCGCCATGCGTACGGGCCAGTCGAATGGGGACTGCGGGCCTGGACGAACCTCTCCCGACCGACCTGGAGAACGGGCGGCCGGTAAATGGCAGGCGGCAACAGTCCGGAAGCCGGGGTGGCCTGGCGCAGCAGGCCGAGCTCCTCGGCGGGGGCGTCGCCGCGCAGATGGGGTGAGTCGGCGAGACGGGAGCGGGAGGCCAGCTCACGGGGCGAGCAGGCTGGCTGGTGCGGGGGCGTCGCCGCAGCGTGCGGCGCAGTCGGGGCCCCACACCTCGTGGAAGTCAGCGGCCATGAGGCTGGCGGTGGTGGACAGGTCTCCGCCGGCCGTGGCCCGGTAGCAGGCGTAAGGGCGGGGCAGGTCGGTGCTGAACTGCTCCAGCAGCTCTTCCTGACGAGCAGCTGAGGCCGGGCAGGCATCAACGGCGGTACGGATGCTCTCTACGAGCGCGTCGCGATCCACGCTGCTGTCCTTCCGCTCAGTCATCGAGCTCGCATACCAACCGCATCTGATGCCGGCATCGGGCCTGTACTGCCCTCAGGCAGGGCACTACAGGAAGTGGTCGGCCGCCGCGGAACGCCTGCCACACCCCTGGCCCCCAGGTCACAAGCCTGCACCACGGTCCGGTGAGAAGACGCAGCCGATCCTGACCTGAACGGCTTCGAGTCGGGTGAGGATGTCGACGGTGGATGGCAAGGCGAGAGTCTCAGTACCTCGCCTCCTTGCCCGTCGGAAGCGAGCCGTGCAGATGTCGGCAAGCTGCTGGCTGGGAACGCTGCCGTCCCATACGACGAACTCGCCTCCGTCGAGAAGCGCCGCTCTGGCGGGTTCGCAGGCTCTGGTCTGGCATCCCGGCATCCCGGCGAGCTCTGCCCGGTCCATCTGTCGCCCTTTCGCCTGCTGTCCCGCTGTCCCGCTGTCCGCTCAGTCGTCAAAGTGCAGCTCAGGTCGGGTCCAGAGGGTGAGGTCGCTGCTGGTGGCGACCGCCAGGGTCAGGCCGGAGGGAGAGAACCCGGCTGCGCGGAGTTCTGAGTACTCGGAGTGGAAGATGTGCCACCACGCCCCTCCCGCCGGGCCTTTGTGGGACCCGCCGTCGGCGGAGAGGATGACGCGGTCGTGGGGCCACTCGGGGCTGACGACGTCCAGGGTCCAGCCGTCTGGTGTGGTGCTGTGCAGGCCGCCGCCGAAGAGCCCGGCGATACGCACCGGCACACCCTCGATCGGGCCGAGCCCGGGGCAGGTGAGCTCCGGCGACCCATCCGGAGTGCTGGTGTCGGGGTCCGGGTCCCGGTCGCGGGCGACCTTCTCGCCGGTGACCGCGTCGAAGAGTCCATGGCCGTCGCTGGACACGACCATGACGAGGTCGTGCCCGCTGTCGGGATGGACGGCGAAGCCAATGCCGAGCAGACCCCCGATGGGGGTCCTGTGGTCCAGCACCGGCTGCCACGGCTCCGGGGCCGGCATGACGGTGGCGGCGATGTAGCGCTCGCGCAGCTTCTGCTGGTACTCCGTGATCAACTCGTCTCCTCTGGGCTGTCTGTGTCGAGGGTCAAGACCACAAACGATCTCAAGGTGACAAGAACAACGCACCTTCGGTGACAGCAATCCTGCTCACCCCGCCTCGGAGGGCGGGGTGGGGGCAGCTGTCAGGTGACAAGTTCCGTGCTCAAGCACACACCGATGGGGCCCTCCGGAAGCCGCCGTGTCGGGTGATGATCTCCTCGGCCGTTGCCGTACTGCTCTCGCCGCGCCGGTGGGCCACGAAGGCGATACCGCGCACGGCTCCCCCGATAACCCACCTCTGCTGAGCGCACCACGTCACCGACGCCCTTCACACGAACAGCCAACACCGCCCCCGGCCGCCGGCCAGGGGCTTCGTGCTCCCTGGAGGAGTTCACTGTGCCCACGTACGAGTTCCTGCCCGGCTTCACCACCGACCTGGACCGCCTCACCCCAGAACAACGCCGTACCTTCCGCCACGTCGTCACCCGCGCCTTCGTCCCCGACCTCCGCGCCGGCCGCTTCCGCGCGAGCCTTCGCATCAAGCACGTCCGGTGCGCGCCGGGCGTCTACCGCCGCCCACGACTGTCCGTACGGGTGCCCGCGCCCATGCGGCACAGGGGCTTCCTTGAGGCTTCCTCAAAGCCTTGAGAAAGCCTCAAGAAAACCTTGAGAAGGCCCTTCGCGACCTTCCATGGCCGAAAACACTCTCCACAAGACCTTCACGCAGGCCATTGAATGCCCGTGACCAACACTGATCCCTCATCAGCACATCAGTGCACACTTCACGTTTGGGAGACACCCCATGAGACGACTCCGCACCGCGGGTCTGGCACTTTTCGGCGCGACGCTCGTCGCCTCCATCACGGCGAGCCCGGCCCAGGCGTCGCCGGGCGAGACCCGCACGGTGTGCGCCGACTCGATGACCCCGGACGGCTGGGTCGACGTGAACTGGGGCACCAGCGCCTCGTGCCGCGTGATGGGCGGCTCGAACGTCAAGATGATCAAGCAACTGGACGGCCTCCCCGTCGGCACCCAGGTCAACGCCTGCGCCTCCGCCCAACCGCCGAGTGGCTGGACCAAGGTCCAGACCTACTACAGCGGCGGCTGCGTGGTCTTCGTCAACTCCTCCTTCACGCCGAACGCTTGGCTGCTGAAGAAGATCTCCTGACCGGAGGACAGCGAGGGGTGGCACTCAGCCAAGCGGCCGTCGCCGACGAGCTCACGCGGTCCGGGGGCAGCGGTCCGGGGGCAGACGTGCAGCCTGGTCCTACGGGACGGAGCGGGTACGGGGCGCGCAGCACATCGTCTGGCGACGCATCGGCGGGCACGACATCTTCACCGGCCCGTGACGCACCCACGAACCGCGACGGCCGGGCCCCGGGTTGGGGACCGGCCGTCGCTCGTCAACCGGGGGACGCCCGAGCCGCTCCGCCTTCGGAAGGCTGAGCGCCACGGCCTTATCGAGGCGAAGTACCTCGTCGCGAGCCTCTCCGGTCGAGGTTGTCCACGGGCCGGAGTCTGCACATCTCCCCCACGCCAGCCCTACGGCGCGTCCAACGGGTCCTTATCGACTCGCTCGTCGAACATGAGCTAGAGGCGAAGGAGCCACCCGACACCTCCCGCAATGAGGACTACGGATACCAGCACGACCACCGGACGGAAGAATCCGGTGCGTCGTCGTCCCGGCGCCCCGGCAGGGGGCGGCGGCCCTCCGTGAGGCAGGGACGGCCCTGGGGGCAGCGGCGCGGGCGCGCCGTTCCTCTCGCCAGCGCCCGCTCCCCCACCCGTAAGCGGGCCCGAGGGCGGCCCCGAGGGCGGCGCAACCCTTTCGATGATGGGTGGCTCCCCGACCTCCCATGCGCCCGAGGTCTCCGGGCTGGCGGAGTCCTGCCGGGCGCGTCGCAGGACACCGTAGCCCTCGCGGCGCCAGCGGATCCCGGCGACGTCTGTGAACTCGACAGCGAGATCGCGCAGCTGGTCGGAGCGCTCCTGCGGAATCTGCGTGGGTGGCAGAGGGACAGTGCCCTCACCAGTGCCGAGAAGGGGCCATCCGCCGATCAGCTCACCGCAGAAGGACACGCGCACGTCCCGGACCGGCTGGTTGGACCCGTTCTGGATCACGGCCTTCGGGACGACCCAGCTGTCATGGATAGGTGACGGTGACAGCACGACATGCGCGCTGATCATGGAAGCCTGATGCCGCTCCCGTTGCCGCTGGGCCTTCTGCTCCCGCTCGTTCAGGTGCCGCTCCTGCTCCCGCTCGCGCCGGAACTTCTGCAGTTCCTCCGCGCGGAGAGCGGACTCCTGCCTTCCCTCCCGGACCTTCTGCCGGTGAGCCGCGTAGCTCAGGGTCAATCCCACCAGGCCGGTGAGCAGGCTGAAAACGGCGATCAGGTTCTGCACCATGCCTGGACTCTGGTCGACCAGAGGGCGTCATGTCAGCACGCAACACTGGCCCGGAGGCAGGCCGCCCAAGAAGTCACCCCCACCACCGCTGGGCCGTGTCCGACGGATGGGTCGTGGACCGACCCGTCGGACACGGCCTGGAGCGGCTCAGGAACTACTCCCAGAACCCTGGAGGCCCCAGCTGCGGACACTGGGGCCTCGCATCGGCCGTGGCGTGAAGTTGGCGTGGGTCTCTGCCGGGATGACTCAGCTCCGTGAGCGGTGGCGGAGCATCGCCCTCGCCCCTTCGTCGCCGCGCTGCGCGAGCGCACCGAGCAACAGGTCCAGGCCCAGGTGGCCGGCGGGCAAGCGGTGCGCGGCGGGCGGGGAGCGACTACGGAGCTGCGGCGGGCCATGGGCACGCACCGCTGCCTGACGAGCCCGATCGCCTGGGTGGCGGCTCGCCGTAGCTATGGGAGTTCCGGGACTACATAGGCGGGGTCCTGGAGCAGCGCCCGGTCCGGCCGCCTCCTGTGTTTCCGCCTGTCCGACGCGCCCTGGCCCATCGCCAGATGTGACCTGAGCCACACAGTGTCACAAATTCCCTCCGCCCGGCGCCTTGTGTGCGAAACCCCGAGCGAACGGAACAGAGACCATGACGAAGCACAACGGCAACCGGACTGAAGTCATCGTGATCGGCGGCGGATAACGCCGGGGTACTCGCAGCCAACCGCCTGACCAGCCGCGACGACGTGGCCGTGACCCTCGTCAACCCGCGCTCGACCTTCGTCGAGCGCCTGCGCCTGCACCAGCTGGTGGCGGGGTCCGACGACGCGGTCGTCGACTACAAGGACGTCCTGAGCGAGCGGGTCAAGCTCGTGGTCGACACCGCGACCGGGATCGACCGGCAGGCGCGCACCGTCTCGCTGGCCGACGGCGGCACCGTCAGGTACGACCATCTGATCTACGCGGTGGGCAGCCGCAGTGGCGCGCCGCAGGTGCCCGGCTCGGACAGGTTCGCCTATCCGATCGCGACTCCAGGGGGCACTACACCCATAGAGGTGTTGTCAGGGGTGCCGGTATGACATGAAACTTCGCGTGAAGTTCCGAGCCCGTCGGAGCGGATTCCCGCTCGCCGACCCGACAGAACCGCCGGTCCCTCTCCCGGGCCGAGCCCGGTGACCCCTGCCTCAGTTCCCCAGGCCGCATGCGTCAACGGGCCCGGGGCATGGGCCCTCCGCCGGCTGCCGCTGACGGTCATTGTGCTGTCGTGGATCAGCAGCGGAGTGGGAAGTCCGCGAAGTCCCGGCTGCAGTGGTTGTCGGCTGGCTGGAGGAGGCCGAGCAGCGCGGTGGGGTGGTGCTCACCTCCCGAGGAGGTAGGGGCCGGCCCTTCCCGCGGGGCCGGTCAGGAGGGCAGGCTTTGCGGGTGGACAACGACACAAGAACCGATGCGCCGGCCCCTGAACCTGCCTCCGACGGCAAGGCGAGCGAGGGTACGTGGGGCGTGCCCCTGGTCCTCCTCATACCGGTGCCGCTGATCAGGTACCTGAGCGACCTCTCCACGCCGTGGCTGGTCACGGCGTGGATTCTGCTGGCGCTCGTCGCCGTGCTGACGGTCGCGGGGTGGGTGAGCGTGGTCCGCCATGGTCGGCGGGGCGCCAAGGGGTGGGGTACGTGCCTGCTGCTGCACGTCAGCCTCGCCCTTCAGGTGACTGCTCTCGTCTGAGCCCGGGGCCCGGTCGTTCCGGTCAATGCGGCAGGCCCAGGCGGCGGGCGTGGAGTTCAGCTCGGGTCGCTTCCAGGAGGCGTCCCATCCAGTTGCGGCCCTCGCCCTCGTGGCCCCAGAAGGCGATCTCGGAGAGGGCGAAGGAGTTCGCCCGGTAAAGGATGCGCGCCGATCCCGTGCCGGTCAGGACGTCGGCGAGGTCGGGGTGCCGGTCGTACTTGGCCCGCAGGAGCGCGGCCATCACTGCGGTCCGGGCCTCCGGCGCCGGATCGACGGCCAGCCACGCCTCGTGAACGTTCCGATAGGTGACGTCGCCGATACGGACCGGGGCCGGATATTCGTTGCGGAGCACTGCCGACGGGCTCGCGTCCTCGGGCCAGTCCTCCGCCGCGTGCCACTCGTGGAGCAGGACGGTCCCGTCCGCCGGCTCAGGCTCCTGCTCCTGCTCCTGCTCCTGCTCCTGGTCGCGCCGGGCGAGCCACTCCAGCGGATCGCCCCACTCCTCGTCGAAGTAGTCCAGCGACTCCTGGTAGTCCTCCGCCGTCACGGCCCCGCCCGGGCCCATGGCCAGGTCGTACAGCGGGCCGTCCCCCACGGAGTGGTCCGCGAGCGCCGCGTGCCGCTCGTGCTCGGGGATCTCCTCGTACGCGGCGCGCAGAACGGCCCGCCGCTCCTCCGTCGGGTCCGCGCGGAACTCGTGCAGGGCACGCCAGGCCCGGGCGGTGGAGTCGGGCCGGCCGTTCAGATCGTCGATGTCGTCGCGGACCTCGGCGTACAGCGACTCCGGCGTGAGACGGCCGTTGACCTTGCTGAACTCCCACTGCACCGTCTCGTGGACCGCCGCCCGCGCCCCCTCCTCAAACGTGGTCACGATCCTGCCCCGGCGCAGGTCGGCGGCGAACTCCTCGAGCGTGAGCAGCCCCCAGCAGTCGATCAGCCCGTCGGCGTAGATCCCGAGCTGTACGAGGTAGTGGTGGTCGCCGTTGCGCACGAACGCGGGCCGGGACAGCCCCGGTATCCGCTCGCCGTCGACGATCCGGAAGGTCGGCTGCTTGCTCACGCAGGGAGTCTAGGCCGGACACGGGGAAGCCCTGAAGCGCGCGTGCGCTCCGGGCCCACTCCGCTAGGGTCCGTCTTCAAATTGATCTTGCCCAGAGTGGGAGTGATGCGAGGGTGACTGCTGCTTCGTAGGAGGTGGCGGTCTTCTCGTAGCGGGTGGTGATGCCGCGGAAGCCTTTGAGTTGGTCGAAGCAGCGTTCGACGGTGTTGCGGCGGCGGTAGATCTCGCTGTCGAAGCCTGTCGGCCGGCCACCTCGCCGGCCGCGGTTGCGGCGGTGCCTCTTCTGGTCGTTCTTCTCCGGGATGGTGTGTCCGATGCCGCGTCGTCGCAGGTAGGCGCGGAAGCCACGTGAACTGTAGGCCCTTGTCGGCAGTCACGTGATCTGGGCGGCAGCGGGACCGGCTCAGGCCGGCGCGCGGCACTCGGATGCGTTCGAGCAGGGGGCGTCGCAGATGCCGTCGTGTCGTTGGCCCGGAGTGAGCAGTATGGCCAGGGGGCGGCCGCGGCCGTCGCAGATGAGGTGGATCTTGCTGGTCAGTCCTCCTCGGGATCGGGCCGAGGGCGTGATCGTCCGGTTCGTCCGTCCGTCCGGTACTTCCCCCTTTTCGGCCGGTGGCGGCGGCGTGCCGGTGGGCGCGGACGATGGTGGAGTCGATCTGGACCAGCCAGTCAATGTCAGCGACGGCGTCGGCACGGGCCTGGATCCGTTGCAGGACCTGGGTGAACACACCGTCGATGGCATAGCGGCGGAAGCGGGTGTAGACCGTCTTCCACGGGCCGTAACGTTCCGGAAGGTCACGCCAGGAGACCCCGGTCCGAATCTTGCAGACCATCCCGTTGATGACCCGGCGGTCCTCCTCCCGAGGCCGGCCTCTGCTGGCACTCGGTATCAGCGGAGCCAGTAACTCCCACTCGGAGTCGGTCAGTTCATGACGACGAATCACGACAGCATGATCCACCATCGAACGATCATTTGAAGACGGACCCTAGTCCCCAGTTGTTCGAACGAGCGTCCCGTTTCTGAGGATGTCGCGGTCGCCGAGGTTCCACAGGCCCATCTCGATCAGGTCCACGATCACCCGACGAACCTGGGCCGCGGTGACCTTGGCGATGTCATCGGCCGGACCGAGACGCACAGCGTCCCGGAGCTGGCGCCAGGAAGTCCGGCCCTGGAGCAGTTGGTGATGCCGGCCGTGGGGTTCACGGTCGGGGTTTATGGCCTGAGCTGGCCCTCCGAGTCGGCCGGGAGCTTGTCGGGTGGTGAATCCGCAGCGTTCTGGAGTGCAGGTCGGCTCGTGGTCTCGGCTCCAGAGGTAGAGGTCCCTCTCGGTGAGCTGGGCGGTGAGGGCGAGACGGCGTTGGCGGAAGCGAGGCCGGGTGGAGTTCAAGGCGGTGAACGTTTCGGGTAGCACGGCGAGGCTGCCGTGCACCTGCTCGCCATCGATCATGCGCATGCGAACACGGCACTCCCACCAGCGGCGCCCCGCATCCGGGCCGGACCAGCCGTAGATGGCTGGATCCGGGAAGAGGTAGTGGGTGGCGTCGGGGTGGAGGTGCGCGTGCAGCCATGGGCTCGCCGTTCCCAGCCTTAGCTGCAACCGGTGCGCCTCTTGGTAGAGAGCGAAGATCGCTCGCGGCCGAGGGCCTTCAGGCAGCGGGCATGACGGGGAACCGGTGGGCAGCGGGGCGGGGTCTTCACCGACCAGCCGGTCAGCAGGCTCAGGCGCTGGGACAAGCTCAAGGGCGGCACGCCCTTGCGAGGGGTCGGCAGCGCAGGTGGTGGTGTCCACTGCTACCCGGCCTCCTCGATGCGGCGCCAGATCCACCCCGCCGCTCTTCATTGGCGGCGTTCCACGGGTAGATCATCGGCCGGTCGTGCATCGCCTGTTCTCGTCGGCTGGGGGCAATGCCGGCACGGGAGGGCCGCCAGGGGCGCGGGGCGGCCGCGGCCTACATGTCGCTGCAGAAGTCGGCCAGTTCGTCGATCTGGTCGATGACCTCGGCGGGCGAAGCCTCCTCCGGCGACATCTTGGCGCGCCGGGCCAGAACACGCATTGCGAGGAGAGCAAGGGCTGTGGAAATGACTACGACTGACCCTGCGTGCCCCCCTCCCGGTCAAGGGCGAGGTCGCCGTCTTCTGCGGCAACCTCTACCCGGCCCGTGCACCTCGGGCCTGTGGCCGCACATCGAGCTGCTGCCCGGGCCCGGCGGCCCCGCGCCCGAAGGGCTCGCGCCGCTTGAGGCGGTCGACGGGTCGGTGGGGTATCCGGTTGAGCCGGAGCGCCTGGACGCCTGGTATGCCTTCACGTGGACGTTCCGCTGGCGCGGCGAGCTTTTCGAGTGCACTGCCGCCGCCCCGCCACGTTCTCGGGCGACTACCTCGGCTCCGACGAACACGTCGCCAAGGAGCACCTCAAGGGCCGGGGCATCAGATACCGCGGCGTCTTCCCACGCGACGAAGTCACCGAGCTGGCGGAGCACCGCGAGGATCTGCTGCAGCCTCTGCACGCCCTGGTGCGGCGTCTGGCCGAGGCTGACCATTTCCGCCCCAAGGCTTACGCGGTCCACCGCGGCCGGACGTATCCGGCTGCTGCCGAGGCCGACGCGTCGGGCCTCATCGCACTGACCACCGGGCATGACCAGCCTAGGGATCTCGCCGCCGATCCCCGGGACCCGAGTGGCGAGCGCGTCCTGGCAGCCCCGAACAGTTGGACGCCTGGTACCGGGACCCACTGGACCTTCCGATCTCACGGCGGCCCCTTCGACGCAGCCGGGACATTGGACGACAGGATCAAGGGCATCTACACAGGCGGCAGCTGGGGCTTCGCGGACAATTGGCAGCTGACCCAGGAGACGGGTCCCGACGGGGTGCCCCGATTCACGGTTGTAGTGGACGTCGACGGCGTCACCGACCTCGAACAACACCGCACCGACCTACTCGCCAAGCCGTAGCCGGGGCCCTGAGGGCCTGGGGCGCGGGTTCACGCCGCAGCGAGGTAGCGCTCGGGATGGGGAGGAGGGCTATTCGGTCAAGTACTGGTATCTGGTGCCGGCCGGGGAGGTGAAGAGCCGGCCGTCGCGGACCTGCCATTCCGTGGTCCCGGTGACTTCGTGGGTGGCGAGGAACAGTCCCCGGACGAGGTACCCGTCGTCGTCACGGATCCGGGCTATCTCTGTGATCTGGTCAGTGAACCAGTCCAGGGCTGATTCGCGGACATCGGCGCCGTAGAAGAGGTAGTGGGTCCAGTTGACGTGCCGACGGGGTGCGCCCCACCCGTTTGAGTAGTGATCGTCTTCGTGGGCCGAGATGATCCCCTGAATGGCGGCGAGTTGCTTGTCGCCGCACTCCAGCCATCCTCTGATCGATATGTAAGTCCCCATCGAGATGTCCCCTTTCTCTCGTTACAGCCCTGATGTGCCCGGACTTCGACTGACGTCGGCCCATAGGTGCCTCGGCTCCCCGCCGGGCTCCCTTCCCGCTTCCGCTGCCCCGCACGGGGCTACCCGCTGCCGTGGACTCAGGTGAGCAGGCGGATACGGGGGGCCTGTGTGCTGGTGGCGAGTAGGTGAGCGCAGTGTGTGCAGTTTTCGCTCGCGGGGCGTTGCACGTTGCTTTGCAGGCCGAAGGATTCTGTCTGCCGTTTCTCGGGGCACAGGTATCCCAGGGAGAGGCGCACCCCGGGTGCGCGGGTGGGTGCGACGGCGGTTTGGTTTCGTTTTTTGTCCTTAAAGGGCGCCCACCAGTAATCGATGAGGGCCCGAAGTATCTGCCGTTCGGGCTCTGTGGTGACGTCGAAGGCAGAGATGCGGCCCGCGGCAGGGTGCTCCACATCCGAACTGCCCGAGCAGAGCGCCTGCTCCTCACCGTGGCGGAAGAAGGTGGTGCGGTCAGTACGCCGGCAGATGAAGCAGTCCAGGCTCAGCTCCAGTTGCTTCTGCCAGTGCAGGTTGTGGAACGGTTCATCGTGCCGGGGCACAGCCACCTCGGCGGTGATCTCCAGAGTTCGCAGCATGATGTGATCTTCCCAGCCCGCGCCGTCGACGCCATGGCACAAATGGCACGCAAAACCTCTCCGTGCGCATCCCCGGCAGAATCCCGTTGGTCAGCTGGGGTGACACTTCCACCGGTCTCCCCGCCCCGGCATTCCCGGGCAGGTGCGCTTCCGGCCGGCCGCACTCCGCCTCACTCAAGCCACCCCGACCCACGCAACTCAGAGCGACCCAAGTACCTGGCGGTCACCGGCCGTCAGACAGGCCCTAGGTGTATCGGGTGAGCGCCGGTGCCGGACGCTCCTGGTGCTATGACGGCCCCGGGAGTATCCGGCGATCGCGTCAGTCCAGGCTCAACCGCCCAGGGGGCGGTATGCCGAGTTGAGTTGGTCGAGAGACCAGCCTGGGCTGCCGGGGCGGCAGTTCAGCGTCGTGTCGGGCGTGCGGGACGCGTTGGTGCCGGTGTTGAAGTTGGCGTTGGGGGTATTGGGCAGTAGGCCCATGTAGTACTGCCCGCCCGACGTCCACACGCACTGGTGCAGGTTGAGGTAGCGGTTGTCTGTCAGATCGAAGGACTGGACGGCGGAGTTGGCCGGCAGCAACCTCCAGCCGCCTCCTCCCGGGCTGCAGGTCAGCGTTCTGTCGGCGGTGTTGGAGACGTTGGTGCCGGTGTTGAAGTTGACGTTCGGGGTGTTCGGGAGCACGGCCGTGTAGTGCTGCCCGGCTGAGAAGTACACACACTGGTGCAGGTTCAGGTACCGGCCAGTGGTGAGGTCGAAGGCCTTCACCGCGGAGTTGGCGAGAGCGGGACGCCAGCCCCCGCCGCCCGTGCCGCACGAGAGCGCCGTGTCCGGCGTGTTGGAGACGTTCGTACCCGTGTTGAATGCCGTGTTCGCCGTGTTCGGCAGCACATTCGTGTAGTGCCCGCCACTGCCGACATAGACGCACTGGTGGAGGTTCAGATAGCGTCCGGCCAGTCGTGGCCCTGGCTGCTCCGCCACGGCGGCGCTTCCCAGAGTCAGACTGATGACCCCTGCAACTGCTGCTGCGACAACAGAATATCGGCGCATGGCGCACTCCTCCCGACCCGACGCCGCCCTTCAGGGCATGTACGCACCAAGCTACTGATGCGAAGTCCGGAGGAGTTCTGCGAGCGCACGGTGTACCCCGTATGGCTCAATCTCTCGGATGCCAGTGCGACAAAGCGCTGCCGCGTCGCCGGACCGGCGGAGGCGGTGGCGCGATCACGGTGCTTGAGCGGCGTGGCGCCCTCGGCCGGGGTAGCCGATCTCCAAGATGTCCTGGTCCAGATCGGCCAGCTCGATCTCCGGGTTGAGCGTGGCGACGATCTGTGGCGCCAGCGGGCGGACGCTGGGCCAGCAGGGCGCGGACGGCGTCGACGGAGGTCTCGTAGTACTGGCGGCCGGCCGCCTCACGTGTGTCAGTGCCTGGTGGAAGGCTGGGGCGTTCACCATCCGCTGCCAGGACAGGGGAAAGACCTTCTGGGTCGACGCAACCTTCCGCGGGAGCGGCAAACCCACCGCCAAGTAGGACGTGTTCATACGCACCTATGACCTGCGCAGTGACGGTGTGGCCCCCAAGGTCCGGCTGAGCTCGTACAACAAGGATGGCTCGTTCAGCAACTACAGCTGGCGCACCGGCCCTGAGGGCAGGCCGCCCTGGGCAGCTACCAGACCACCCTCCAGCAGCCCAGAGGGCTCAAGGTCGTCTACATCGAGGGCCACACCAAGATCGGAACCGCATACCACTGCTCGGACTACTTCCCGAAGTAGACAGCCCCCGGCTGCACCGCACCAGGCCGCCACGGCGGTGGGCTCACGATGTCCCAAGCCCGCGGCCCCCCCCTGACCCTCCCTCACGGCCCGGGCCCGTCCACCCGTCCCACAGAGGCAAGGAGCAGGCGGCCACACCCGGGCTCGTCATGGCTGTCGCTGCCGGAGGTCTCCGGCAGCGACAGTTGCACCCTCCTCGTAGAGGTCGCACCACCCCTGACGGAAGGGACAGCCCTCCTGGCAGCAACCACGCAGAGTGCAACCCTGTCAGGCCATGACAGACGGTGCTGGCCCTGATGCCCATCGGCGTCACCCGGGTGCCGCGCGTGCCCTGCCGGCACGGCGCGCCGGACCAGCCGACCCTGGACGGGTAGCACCGTCGAACCAGGAGAACCCAACCCATGAAACGTCAGGTCAACCGATGTGCCTGTGCCGCGCTGGCCGTCATGCTCGGCGGGGCCGCACTGACCGGCTGCTCATCGGACAAGCCCGCCGGCTCCTCTGCTTCCGCGGCGGCATCCGCAGCCAGGTCGAAGGCGTCCGCTGTCGCCTCCGCCGCCGGCAGTGCGGCAGCATCCACTCTCGCCTCCGCCGAGGCAGCTGCCGCGGCCGCCCTGACGAACGTCAAAGGCGGACTCAACGCCCAGGCAGACGTCACTCTCGGCACCGTCGCGACCGACTCCGACGGCCGGAAGGAAGTCCAGGTGAACGTCACCAACCACGACTCGAAGCCCAGGCGCTACACCATCCTGATCAATTTTCATGACCCGTCAGGCAACCTGGCCGACGTGATCGTTCTCGACGTCCCCGAGACCTCCGCGGGCGGCACCGCCCGCGCCACCGCCCGCAGCAACCGGAACCTCACAGGTACAGTCACCGCCGAAGTCCGCCGCGCACTGCGGTACTGACGCCTCACACCACAGCCGAGGCCGACGGCCACAGCCGCTGACCCCAGGGCCCAAGAACCACCCAGACCGACTAGGACCGCGTCCGAGCCAGCGCACGACCACCTCTGCCGGACCCTGCCTGCCCCAGACAGACCCCTCCGATGAAGGCACCGACCCGGCACCGGTGACGGGAGCTCCACCACCCCCGGCGAGCAGCCCTTCGTCGTCGACCAGCGCGGCGAGGGGCGCAGTCCGCGGGGTGTCACCTCATCGCTTCACCAGCGAAAACCGCCGCTGCAGTTCCACCAGGCAGAGCGCCTCGATCAGGTCACGAAACGGATCGGTGTCGCCGGTGTTGAGCACGTTTCCAGGGGTTGCCAGGTGGCCAGGAGGTCAGCGAGCCGCCGGCCGTGCCGCGCACCACGGCCCACCCGGACCGGCGGATCCGGTCCTGGCCGACCGTGGCCGCCTGCGCCGAAGGCGTCACAGACCTCCTCCAGCACGGCGGCCTCCGGTCGCTGCACCCCTCCCCCGGTCTGTGCCTCCCGCCCATACTTGGAGCCCGTTCCACGGCATCCAGGAACGAGCGCGGCAATGGCTTCGGGATTGGCAAAGCCAGCGAGACAGGGCACTCCCGTCCTGAGCATGCCTTCAGCTCGCTCGCGCCCAGCCGGGCTGCCGTCCAAGGCTGGACGGCAGACCAGTGTCGTCGACCACATGTGCACTGCACTGCGGTCATCGGCGAGTGCCGGTTCGCCACGGCCCCGCGGAATCCGGGAACGACGCCCGTGCGCCCCTCCGTCGAGGCCGGGGGGCGGAACCGTGGCTCGCACGTGGCGGAGCGGGATCAGATCGGCAGCCCGATCAGCCCCCATCCACGGCGGCGGGCTTCTGCGACGACCTCGGCCCACCCATGGAGCAGCGTGGTGAATTCCTCGAACCGACCGACCCATTTGCCGGAGGCGGCTGCGTAGGTGTTGAACGGTTCGCGCAGCGCTTCGAGCCGGGGGCCGACTGCGGTCCATGCCTGGGCCAGGGCCGGTACACCCGAGGGCGGGCAGTAGACCAACATGGCCCCGTACCACGGTTCGGCGGCATCCTCGTCCAGGTCGCCGTCGGCGCCCGGCGGAACCCAGATCAGCCCGGCGAGGAAAGTGTCCAGCGCGGTACGCAGGTCAGCCGGGACATGCTCGCGAACCGCCTCCCACCGCTCCCCCGCCCAAAAGTGCGGCTTGAAAGACCCCAGGGTGCCGGCGAACTCGTACCGTGCGCACCAGGACGGGAACGATGCGGGGGCCGGAGGCAGCCAGCCCCAGCCTTCCTCCAGTGCTCCGTCATAGTCATCCGGGTCCGCAGCCTCGATGAGCACGCCCTTGCGCTCAAGGACAGGAATGGTCTCCAGTTCGGCCCAGTCCACGATGACAGCAGTGATATCCAATCCCACGATCACGAGCCTACGGCCTGGCGCACCCAGCAGTACACCTAATTCATCTGCCGCAGAGCCGAGCTGCCGTGAACGCTTCCCCGGTCGGCTGAGGCACCGTCTGGACCGCACTCGGCCACCGCCGCCGGTGGCGGAGGTGCGCGACGGCAAGACGTGAGCAATGGACGCGGTCGAGCCACGGTACCGGAACGAGTGGCGTTCACCACGCGCCCCGACCACCGGCCTGGAGAAGCCCCTCGCCCGCGCAATGACCGTAGACGTCGTCCACGTACACCGACGCCGGGCTCACCAGCACCAGCACGTCACCTGGCCGGCGCCGGCTTCGACGTCTACCCCACCGGACCAGTACCGACCTGCACCCGCCTCCTGACCACTTCGTCGCCTCGGAAGCCCGCCGCTTCCTCAACGGCGAGCCCCTGGCCTACTGAACCGACCTCATCCGGCCCCGGTCGCTCGGGGCTACCCCCGCACTCGCGAGAATAGTCCGGTTCCGAGGGCGCCTTCCTGCGGTTGCGCGACGAGACCGAGACCGAGACCGAGACCGAGACCGACAACAGCGTGCAGCCCGCGCCTGACCCGGCAGACAACACAGTTGCACCGTCGGCAGACCCACCAAAGGACGACGAGACGGAACCTGCCAGTCGACCAACGCTGCGTAACCGCACGAACGCGCCAAGCCGTGATCGGCCCCCCTAATCCCCCCTAAACGATGGCTCTGCGCAGTGGAGTTGGACGTTCTTCCTATACAGCCATATTGAACATACGTACCGTCGCCTCCATGACCGCCGCCCCAAACGGCCTCGCCGATCGTCGTACCTGGACGGGACTCTTCGTCCTCCTGCTTCCCACCCTGGTCCTCTCGATGGACATGGGTGTGCTGTTCTTCGCCGTGCCGTTCATCAGCAGCGACCTGAAGCCGAGCGGCACCCAGCAGCTGTGGATCATGGACAGCTACTCGTTCCTGCTGGCCGGGCTGCTGATCCCGATGGGGGCCCTCGGAGACCGCATCGGCCGCCGACGGCTCCTGCTCGGCGGCGCGGCCGGGTTCGCCGCGGCATCCCTGCTGGGCGCGTATTCCGACGGAGTCGCCCAGCTGATCGCAGCCCGCGCGCTGCTCGGCATCACCGGCGCGACCCTGATGCCCTCCACGCTCGCGCTGATCCGCAACATGTTCCACGACCCCAGGCAACGGCAGACCGCCATCATCGCCTGGACTGCCGCGAGCACCGCCGGTGCCACGCTGGGGCCGGTGGCAGGCGGGCTGCTGCTGAATCACTTCTGGTGGGGGTCGACCTTCCTGCTCTCCATACCGGTCATGGCGCTGCTGCTGCTCGCGGGCCCGTTCCTGCTCCCCGAGTACCGCGCCCCGCGCGACGGCCGCTTCGACTTGCTGGGCGCCGGGCTCTCGCTGGCGACGGTCCTGCCGTTCGTCTACGGCGTCAAGACGCTGGCGATCGAGGGCTGGAGCCCGGCTCCGGCACTGGTCCTGGTCGCCGGGCTGGTGTTGGGCGCCCTCTTCGTCCGCCGCCAGCGCACGGCGGCACATCCGCTCATCGACCTGGGCCTCTTCAGGATCCGGACCTTCAGCGGTGCGCTCACCGTCAACACGGTCGCCATGTTCGCCATGATGGGTTTCACCCTCTTCACCTCGCAGTACCTGCAACTGATCAAGGGCATGAGCCCGCTCGCGGCCTCGCTCTGGTCTCTGGTGCCGAGTGCCGGAGTGGGGGTGGCGGTCGGCCTGTCCTCGGCGCTCTCCGGCAGGGTCCGCCCCGCCCATCAGATGGCCGGCGGACTGCTGGTGGGTGCGCTCGGCTTCGGGCTGATGACCCTGGTGGGGCCCGACTCCCCGGTGGCGCTGGTGCTCACCGCGGCCGGTGTGCTCTGCGCGGGCACGGTCGGGACCATGACGCTCACCGCCGACCTGGCGATCTCGGCCGCTCCGGCCGAGCGGGCCGGTGCTGCCGCCGCAACCTCGGAGACCGCCACCGAGCTGGGCAGTTCGCTGGGGATCGCCGTGCTCGGCGCAGTCGGCGCGGCGGTCTACCGCTCGCAGTTGACCGACTCGATGCCGTCCGGACTGTCGAGGCAGGCGGCGGATGCCGCGCGTGACACGCTCGGCGGCGCGGTCTCCGTGGCAGCACGACTGCCGGACCTGGCCCGGAACGAGCTGGCCACCGCCTCCCGGGCGGCGTTCGCGGACGGGATGCACCTGGCGGCGCTGGTCGGCCTGGTCGTCATGACCGGCGCGGCGCTGCTGGGGGGCCGTCTGATGCGTCACCTCCCGGCAAGCACCCCGCCCCCGCCCCCGTCCCCATCCCCGCTCCCGTCCCCGTCCCCGTCCCCGTCCCCGGAGGCGAAGCCGGACCGGGTTGAAGTTGAAACCGATACCCCGGGCATCGCCAACTCTCCGTCCGCCAGCGGTTGTTCATCTGACGTCCCAGCCACTGACGCCGCGCCGAACGACACCCCAGCCACTGACGCCGCCGGCGCCAGCGCCGGGTCCGGGTCCGGGGAGGCCACCGTCCTGGCGGCCGCGCCCACGCAGGGCCGGAGCAGCAGCCGGAGCAGCAGCCAGAGCTGACGGCTCGCACCAGCTCGGATGGACGACCTTCCCGATCAGGGGGCCACAGAGGTCAGCCGAAGAACCAGGGGCATTCCGCAGCAGGGCCCGGCCCGCTGCCCGCCGCCCCGCACCATGCGCGGTGAACCGCGCCGAAATCCCGGCCGCACCACCGGTGCGGAACTCGCCGGGCGGAGAGCCCGCCGGAAGGCCGGCCGCCTCACACGGCGAGAGTCGATGTAACGCCACAACGATTGCGATCAATCTTGAGAAATCAACGCAACAGCGGCTCCGCATCCGGGCCGCTCGACGTCACCGTTCACACCAACCCCGCCGGCGCCGGCTCCCGGCCCTACACCCGCGCCGTGTCCCCCATGGAGTGGGTGTTCCTGGGCATGAGACCGGGGCACTGCGTGGTCCACGTAGTGGAGGGCGACGGCGACCTGTCGGCCGAAGGCCTGGCCAAGGCGGTGGCCGTCGCCGCCGCGGCATCGCCCGGGATGCGGCTGATACGCCAGGGCCGCCGCTGGGTGGACAGCGGAACACCTCCCACCGTCACCGTGGTTGCCGGTACGCCCGACGACCACGACCGTACGCCTGGCGACCACGACCGCCTCGGCGCGCCCTACCTGCACCGCACACTGGACGGCTCCGGTGCCACCTGCGAGGTGGTGCTGATACCCGGAACGCCTTCCACCGTGGTGTTCCGCGCCTTCCACGGCGTCACCGACGGGCGCGGCCTGCTGCTCTGGGCCGCGGACGTGTTCCGGGTGCTGCGCGGCGAGGATCCGCTCGGCGCACCGTCCCTGCTCAACGACGAGGAGCTGATCGAGCAGATCGTCCGGCCCGGCGGCCTGCCGCCGGCCCTGCCCACCCCCAAGATGGAG
Organism: Streptomyces roseifaciens; assembly: GCF_001445655.1. NCBI lineage: Bacteria > Bacillati > Actinomycetota > Actinomycetes > Kitasatosporales > Streptomycetaceae > Streptomyces > Streptomyces roseifaciens. The sequence goes on along the minus strand of NZ_LNBE01000003.1, from coordinate 2,534,546 downwards.
TGGCCGTCGCTGCTCGGCCGCCGCCCGGCGGCCTCACCCGGCCTCCTCTGGCGCCGGCGCACCGTGGACGGCCGCCACCCGGCTGCGACGGCCAGGATCGCCGCGGTGCTGGCCCACACGTACGGCTCCGGGCGCGGGCGGTTCTTCGTACCGGTGGACCTGCGTCGCCACCTCCCGGAACCGCGCTCCACCGCCTCGCTCGTCCGCGCGCTGCGGCTGGACGTCAGCGCTGGTGACACCTGGCAGGAGGTGCACCAGCAGATACTCGCCGCACTGGCCGAAAGCGCCGAACTGGCCCCGCCTTTCGCCAAGTCGACGCTGCGCATGCCACTGCCACTGTTGCGGGCAGTCAACGCCGGGATCGACCACTTCGCGACCCGGAAGAACCGCTACAACAGCCTGGCCTACCTCTCGCACATGGGCAGCGTCGACCTGGCCGACTACTGTGCCGGGGAGTTCCGCGCCCGCACGGTCTACACGCTGGGCACCACCAGCCCCGGCAGCCCCCTGGAGGTCAACCTGGTGGAAACCGGCGGGCACACGGAACTGACCGTGGCCTGGCATGACGGCCCCGGCATGGCGGAGCGCGCGGACGCCGTGCTGGACACCATCGAGGAGGCCCTGTCCCCTGGGGAGTACCGGCAGTGGGAGGGCAACCGCACCGAACGCCCGCTGCCGTCCGACCGCTCGGTCGTCGAACTCTTCCGTGCACAGGTCGAGCGCACGCCGGACCGCATCGCGGTCAGCGGCCCCGAAGGCGACGTAAGCTACCGGGAGTTGAGCATCCGTGCGGATTCGGTGGCCGCCGAACTGCGCCGTCAAGGCGTCGGCCCCGGCAGCGTGGTGGGACTGCTGGCGGGCCGCACCGTGGCCGCCCTGGCCGGGCTGTGGGGCGCACTCCGGGCCGGGGCGTGCTACCTCCCGCTGGACGTCCGGCACCCGGACGCCCGCCTCATCGACCTGCTGGACGACGCCGACGTCACCTTCTGCCTGGTGGAACGACCCTACGACCAGCGCGAATGCGTCCGATCGGGCCGCAAGGCGCTGCTTCTGGACGACCTCGCGGTCAGCGCTCCCGCGTCCGCCCCCGCTCCCGAATCCCAAAAGGACGCCGTCGCGGACGCCGCCGTCAGTCCCGAGGACCTGGCCTACGTCATCTACACCTCGGGCTCCACCGGCCGGCCGAAGGGTGTGCAGATCGAGCACCGGAACCTGCTCAACTACGTCCACTGGGCGACCCGCGCGTTCGACGTGGACACTGACACCCGGATGCCTCTGCTCACCTCACCGTCCTTCGACGTCTCGGGTACGTCGGTCTTCCTGCCGCTGCTGGCCGGCGGTCGCGTGGTGCTGATGCCGGACGACCCCAACCACCTCTCGCTACGCGAGTTGTTGCAGCACTCGGGCGCCAACACGCTGAACCTCACCCCGGCCCACCTCGACCTGATCGGACGGCTCGACCTGTCGCCCACCGGATACCGGACGGTGGTCGTGGTCGGTGAGCAGCTGCGGGTGGAAGTGGCCGCACGGGCCCAGGAGATGTTCGGGCCGGACTGCCGCATCATCAACCTCTACGGCCCGACCGAGGCCACCATCGGGTGCACCGCCCACATCTTCGATCCCGAAGCGGACGGCGCGGGCTCCGTGGTACCGATCGGGCTCCCCGCGGACAACACGACCGTATTCCTGCTGGACTCCGAGCGCCGGTTCGTCGCCCCCGGCGAGACCGGCGAGATGTACCTGGGCGGGGCGCAGCTCGCCCGCGGCTACCTGGGCCGCCCCGATCTCGACCGGGAGCGGTTCGTCCACCTCGCCGACGACAGCCGCGTCTACCGCACCGGCGACCTCGCCCGGATCCTGCCGTCGGGCGAGATCGAGTACGTGGGCCGCATCGACGATCAGGTCAAGGTACGCGGGCACCGGGTGGAACCCGCCGAGGTGGCCCAGGCCCTGGAGCAGCACCCCGCAGTGGAACGGGCCGTCGTGGTCGCCAGGACCAGGCCCGGCCACCCGGGCAAAGCCCTGTACGGCTACGTACTGACCGCCTCCCCCGTGACGGAAGCGGAGCTGACCGGGCACCTGGCCGAGCTGTTGCCCTCCTACATGGTCCCGGCCGCCACCATGGTGGTGCCCCAACTGCCCTACACAGTGAGCGGCAAGGTGGACACGAAGGCACTGCCGGACCCGTTCGACGGCGAAGAAGTGGACAGTGCGGACAGGCGCGGGGCGGCCGAGGCGACGGATCCGACGGATCCGGTCGAGGAAGCAGTGGCGGACATCTGGGCACGCACCCTCGGGGTGGAACGCTCCCGGCTGGACGCCCAGGCCGACTTCCACCGCTTCGGCGGGGATTCACTCTCGCTGCTCGCCATGGCCGGGGCCGTCTGCCAAGAGTTGCTGGCCCCGGAACAGGAAAAGGCATTTGTGGCGCAACTGACCCGGATCGCGGGCGAGCCCACCCTGGAACAGGTAGCAGCCCTGACCCGCGAAGCGCTCGGCTGACCCCGGCATCGCACATCCGTCCTACCCTGTCCTGCCCTGCTCTGTCCTGCCTTGCCCGACCACTGACCTGGCGGGCAGGGCGGGGCAGGGCAGGGCAGGGACAACACCAACGAGCTGCTCTTCGGCGTCCAAGGCGGCCGGTCGAAGAGCGGGCAGGTCTTGCTGGCCCCCGGCCCACGCCTGCTCACCGAGGTGGCCCGCAGCCACGCAGGAGGCGCCGTTCCTCTTCCAGGAACACGTGACCCCTTCACACGGCCGCGCCCTGCGCGTGATCGCGGTCGACGGCGAACCGATGGCCGCCGTCCAGCCTCTACGCCCCCCCGCCGGGTCTGGGCAGTTCGAGTGGGCAGCTGCATCGACCGGGGCAGGGTGAGTGTCGGCCGGTGTTGCTGGACAACCGTGCGAATGCCGTCTCGGTCGCCGCAGAGCTCACCAAGAGAGAGAAGCTCGACGCGGCAGGTGGAGCCGACTTCCTCGTCGCCCTCCCTTGGGACCACACGACGAGTGGCTCATCCGGTCCGCTCGCCTCGGGTGAAGAAGTTGATCAACTCCTGGGGTGTGGGGTTGTGGGGGGCTTCGGCGGCGGCCGCGGTGCCGCGGGGGAACAGCGTCTGCTCGTATGCGGTGAGGGCGGTCTCGATGTCGTCGGGGTGCGCGGCGAGGGCCTTGCCGAGTTCGGCGCCGTCCTGCATGGCCAGGTTGGCGCCTTCGCCGTTGGGGGCCGTGAGGTGGGCGGCGTCGCCGAGCAGGGTCACTCCCGGCACCCGGTCCCAGCGGTGTCCGATCGGCAGGGCGTGGAGGGGGCGCAGGACGGGTGCGGTCTCGCCCGCGGTGATCAGGGCGGTGAGTTCCGGTGCCCAGCCGTCGTACTCCTCCGCGATCCGCGCGGCGGCTGCGGCGGCATCGGTGAAATCGACGGTGGCGAACCAGTTCTGCGGTTTGGTCAGTGTGATGTATGCGTGCAGAGTCCCGTCCTTTTCCCGGTGAGCCACGAACCACTTCCCGTTCCCGTCCGGGTCGAGCGCGACAAGCGTCCCGCCGCCGACCACTTTCGCAGTGGCCGGGTGTCGGGTGTCGGCGTCGTACAGGCAGGTCTCGACGAAGGACCGGCCGATGTATTCGGGTGTGGCGTTGGAAAGCAGCGGGCGGACTCGTGACCACGCGCCGTCCGCGCCGACCAGCAGGCTCGTGTCGGCGGTGGTGCCACCTGCGAAGGTCACCTCATGGCGGCCCTCGGCGAGGGCGCGGATGCCGGTGGCCTTGTGACCCCATCGGACGGTGCCGGCGGGGAGTGCGTCGAGCAGGATCTGTCGCAGCTCGCCGCGCTGCACCTCGGGGCTTTTGCCCGTGCCGTCGTCGGCCTTGTCGAACAGGACGATTCCGTTCCGGTCGAGGATCCGTATCGCTTGGCGGCCCTCCAGGACGATGCCGCGGAACTCGTCCATCAGACCGGCCGCCCGGAGAGCCGGTTGGCCGTTGTGGTCGTGGATGTCGAGCATCCCGCCCTGCGAACGCGCCGTCGGGGAGGGCTCCGCCTCGTAGACCGCGACCGGGATGCCGTGGACGTGCAGGACGCGGGCCAGTAAGAGGCCGCCGAGTCCGGCGCCGATGATCGTGACAGGAGTGTGCATGGGGGCTCCTTACGTGTCGCACACCTGCCGGGTGGGCCCCGGCCGGCTTCTCCGGAAGGAAGGCAGCTTGCCGGGCCGCGTCATTGCGCAGGACACCGGCCTGCGGGAAACGGCTCAGACGACCACGATCCGGCGCCCGCGCGTGTGACCGGCCTGGCTGTCGATGTGCGCCGCCGCGGCCTCGGCGAGCGTGTACGACTTCTCGACCGGGATGTGGAGCTTCCCCCGCGAGATGAGGCCGACGGCCTCGACGAGGGCTTCCGGCACGTTCCCGGTCACGCCGGAGTACCGGGCACCGAGCTCCGGCGCACCGAGGTCGGCGATGGAGATCACCTTCCGCGGGTCCCCGGTCAGCTCGACGAGCTCGCGGATCACGCCCGAACCGGCCAGATCGAGAGCCGCGTCGACCTGGCCGAGCTGCCGCACCCGCTCGACCCAGCCCTCGCCGTACGTCGTGGCGCCGGCACCCAGGCTGCGCAGATAGTCCTGGTTCGCAGCCCCGGCCGTGCCGATCACCGCGATGCCGCGGTCGCGGGCGATCTGCAGAACCGCCGATCCGACTCCCCCGGACGCACCGCTGACCAGCAGCGTCTGCCCGGACTGCACACCGACCTCGTGGATGATGCGCAGCGCGGTCTCCACCACGGAGGGGTACCCGGCCGCCTCTTCGAAGGTCAGGCCCTCGGGCATACGGGCCCAGGCCGACAGCACGGCGAACTCGGCATAGGTGCTCGAGCCTCGCCCGAACACGCGGTCGCCGACCTTGACGCCGTCGACGCCCTCGCCCACCTCGTCCACCACCCCGGCGGCGTCCTGCCCGACTCCGGCGGGCAACTCGATCGGACGGACCTTCTGGAACTGGCCTTCACGGATCCTCCAGTCGACGGGGTTCACGCCCGCTGCCCGTACGGCGACGCGTATCTGACCGGGGCCCGCGTGGGGCTCCTCGGCGTCCACGAGGTGCAGAACGTCCGGACCGCCGAACTCGGCGAAGCTCACTCTCTTCATACGGCCGACTGTAACGCTAACAGTTAGTGTTTTGAAGCCGTTTCACTTTTGTGCTTGATAGCATCAGGGGATGACCGTGCCGCCCGGACGCCGCGAACGCAAGAAGGCCGCGACCCGCCAGAAGATCGCCGACACCGCCCTGCGGCTCTTCCTGGAACGCGGGTACGACGCGGTGGGCATCCGGGACGTGGCCGCCGAGGCCGACGTGGCCGTCACCACGCTCTTCTCCCATTTCCCCTCGAAAGAGGCCCTGGTGTTCGAGCAGGACGACGACTTCGAGCACCGCCTCACGCAGGCGGCCACCGTCCGGGCGCCGCACGAGCCGCTCATCCCTGCGCTGCGCCGCGAGATCCAGGCCCTGGTACGGCATTGCACGGCGGACAGCGCCGCCCCGATCTGGCGCATGATCGACGCATCACCTGCCCTGCGGGAGTACGAGGAGTCGATGCGGCTGCGCCATGCGGAGTCGCTGGCAACGGCCATCGCCGCCGGTCTCGCCCTGTCGCAGACCACAACGGCCTGCCGGACGATCGCGAGGTTCGTGATCGACGCCTATTCGCTGGCCCGCGAGGCGACCGATCCGCAGGCCGCGGTGGACGAGATCTTCCGGATGATCGAGGCGGCCTGGGAGGTCGCCTGTCCTTCATGACCTGTGTGTGGAACGGGCGCTGGCATTAGGACGACACCGCCAGTAAGCCCCCGGGCAGGCGTGGCCTTGCCGGCGCGGATGAACGGCGGTGGAGATTTTCCCTTCCCGAACATGAACGAGAAGGGCTGGGGCCGCCAAGAAATCATCTCCAGGCGCAAAGGCTCGAACCCCGAGCCACCGGGACAGAGCTACTGGGGGTTCGCCCTGGCCAGGCCACCGACGTAGCGCGCCCCCGCGCACGCGTCAGGTGCTGTGCCGTGTCCCTGATCGATGACATCTTGGTGCAAGGTGGTCCCGCCCATTCGGGGGAGCAACCCCTCCGGCGGTGCCGGCGTCGAATCGTGACCACGTGACCCCGGCCGACGGGTGAACAGAACCCCCGGACGGAGCCATACGCACTGTCCCGGGGGGCATCCTTGAGATGCCCCCCGGGACACGATTTTCCGGCGTGGGGCGCGGCCGGAAGGCCGTTGGGCGGACCTCGGCCTCCTCGGGACGGTCGAGCCGCCCGCGCAGCTCGACGGCGCGGTTGGTCGCCGGATCGAATACGGTCGCCCGGAAGGGACTCGCCGGGCTGGCGGCGTGGCCGAGGAGCGTGGAGCCGGTGACGATGAGCCGACTCTCCTCGGGAGCTTCCAGGCGGGCGATCACCTCGGGCTGCCGCAGCGTCCTCTGCAGCATCCCCCGCCCACTGCCCCTGATCACACTGAAGGTCGGGGACTTCCTCACCGACTGCTCCACCCCCGAACAAGGCGCCCCCCCACGTCCTCCCCGGCACCCACCGCAACGACAGCATCGACCTGCGCGACACCCCCACAGCCGACATCCCGGAAGCGACCCCGGTCTGCAGCCCCGCAGGAACAGCCCTCATCATCGACCCACGCCTGTGGCACACCGTCGCACCCAACCGCTCGACCAACGCGCGCAAGGTCATGTACTTCGCCTACGCACACCGCTGGCTATGCCCCGCCGACCCCTTCAACCTCAACCCCGCACAGCTGGCCGCCTTGTCACCCGTACAACGTCAGCTCGTCGGAGCGGGCCACACGGCCGAGGGCTTCCACTTTCCGGAAGACGAAGACGTACCGCTGCGCAACCTCGTGGAGAACAATCACCGATCCTTTACCGCATGGCGGACGGACCGACACGAGCTCGCCGTGGGCCACCGCCTGGACCGCGTGGTGAAGGCCGTCGCCCCGATGTCGGCAGTCGCGGAGGATCTTGCAGTTCTTCATCCGGGCGAAGGCGTGCTCGCCGCGGGCACGGACTCGACGGTGCTCGGCGTTGTCCTCCTCCTCGCCCTTCAGCAGTGGTCGGCGGGGGCGTTTGCGGTGCGGCACGAACAGTCCGGTGCTGATGTAAGCGCCGTCACCGAGCACGGTCGCACCCTCGCACTGCACGGCGAGGCCGGAGGCCGCCATGCGCGGAGCGTAGGCGGTGGTGCCGGGCACCGGCCGGGCGGTGGCCACCACCAGGCGGGTGCCCGCGTCCACGATGACCTGCATGTTCGCAGAGAACCGGTAGTTGCGACTGGAGGCCGCCACGCTGCGGTCCCGCACCGGGATCAGTGTCCCGTCCACGATCCACAACCGCTCGTCGGCACCCTGAGGGCGCCGGGCGGGCTCGAGCGCGAGCAACAGCCCTAGCCGGTGGATGACCCGGCACACCCCGGCGGTCGAGACACCGAACGGCACAGCGACCTGCCGCATCGTGAGGTTCGGTCGGTAGTACACCGCCACCGGAGGCACCCGCTCAGCCAGCGGCAAAGCCCACGGACGGCCGCCCCGTAGCCCGTCACCACCCCGCCCCCAAACCACCCGCAGCAGCCGGTCGAACTGCACCGACCGCAGCCCGGTGAACGTCTCCACCCACACCCGCTCGGCCCCTCAACACCCCAGCCGTACAAAGCAGATGCCCGCTCACCGGGTTGCGGAACACGCTTTAACCTTTCAGACAGCGTCGTCCACCCGTGCTCACTGCTTCCTGAAGTGCTCGATCAGACGCGAGTAGCTGTCATTGGCATGGCCGTCTTCCACGGCCTTGTTCACGAGGCCGAGGGTGTAGCCGGGGAATTCGACGTCGATGTTCCGGGCCCCGCTCTCGCGGACCAGGTCCTCGACCGAGGGCCGGTGGTGCTGGAGCGCTCCGTACGGCGTCGCGTACTCACCACGATCGACCTCGTCGGCGATCATCGGGAAGGACGCCAGGAGTGCGGCAACGGACGGGCCGGCGTCGTCGAGGAACCGCTTCACCTCGATGCCCTCGCTGGACAGCAGAGCGGCCGCGTGCAGGAATCCGTTGAGCGCGCCCCACATAGTGCCGTGCACGGCCATCCCGTACAGGGCCGGCACGCCAGGGTCGGCCGAGATCAGTGTTCCCCGGCCACCGATGAGCTGGAGCGTTGGATGAAAGTGGTTGAACACGGCGTCGGAACCGCCGTAGAAAATCACCGTCTCCGCTCCCCCGATGCCCGGAGCGATCGTCATGATCTGCCCATGGAGATATTGCGCGCCCTGGTCCCTGACCCACTCGGCCACGGCCCTGGCCTCTGCGGATGTCCCATCCGTGAGGTTGAGCACGGAGCGGCCGGAAAGCGCATCGCCCGACGATTCCAGAACCGCGCGGGCCGTCGCATTGCCCTTCACACTGACGACCACAAGAGGACTGGCGGCAACGGCGTCGCGGACGGTCGCGGACCGCTCAGCTCCCCTGGCGACCAGGGGGTCGGCCCGCTCCGAGGTACGGTTCCACACCGTGGTCGGGTGCCCACCGCCAAGGAAGGCACCGGCGAGTGCGAAGCCCATCTCGCCCAAACCGATCACGGTCACGGCCGACTGGGCATCGGTTCGTTCTGAGGCAGTGTTCATCAAAGTCGCTCTCTCCCCGGTTGCAGTGGTCCAGCCCATCCAGGGCTGCCACTGGTGCTACGCGAAACATCACGCTAGAACCTGAACCGAAGTTGAGGTCAAGGGGGATCTGCGGCCGTGTGCTCACCGGCGGGGAGCTGATTGGTCCGACGTGGCACGCGGCACGAACTTGATCGGCGTTTTCGCAGTTCAGCGGACATGTAGGCGGACTTTGTCACGGAGCTCTGTACGGCGGCCGCGACCAGCGACGGATCGACGTCGGCCGGCTGCGTCGTGCGCCGGCCGCAATACCCTGCCGAGGGCGGCGGACGACAGGCTGGTGCCGGCTGTGAATGTCTCGTCGTGGCTGCGGCCGGATGCCAACACCTGCGATGATCGGGTCTTTTGTCGTACGTTCGCCCGGGGTGAAGGCAAGCAGCAGGTGATGCCCGGCTGGCCCTACTCGGTGGTGACCGCGCTGGACCCCGGCCGCACCCCCTGGACGGCAGTGCTGGAGCCTGCCCGCACCTCCTGGACGGCAGTGCTGGACGCCGACCGCTGGAGCCCGGCGCCGACGTCGCCGCGGTGACCACCGTCCAGATCCGCGAAGTGGTCGAGCGGCTCGTCGCCGCCGGCCAGTGGAAGTCGGACACCCCGGAAGCCGCGCTCGGGTATCGGTGGTGGTCAACGGCAGGTCACAACCCGATGGCTACCGGTGCTCCGGCGTCCGCGAAGGCCCGTCCATGTGGCCGTGGCGGTAGGCCCAGGCAGCGAGTTCGACCCGGTTGCGGACGTCGAGCTTCAGCTGGGCGCCGGCAAGGTGCTTCTTGACCGTGCCGAGCGAGATGTGCAGGCGTTCGGCGATCTCGGCGTTGGTGAGGCCCTCGGCAGCGGCCTGAACGGTTGCCAGTTCGCGTTCGGACAGTGGGTGCCCGCCCGCGCGGGGCAGCGGCAGCCGGCCGCGGTCGGCGGTGAAGTGCCGCAGCAGCCGTACGGTGATCTGCGGGGAGACCATGGCCTCGCCCCGGGCGGCGGCCCGGACCGCCTCGATGAGCATGATCGGGCCGGCGTCCTTGAGCAGGAACCCGGCTGCGCCGCCGTGCAGGGCCTCGTGCACGTACTCGTCGAGGTCGAAGGTGGTGACGACGATGACGCGCAGCGGGTCGGCGACGCCGGGGCCGGCCAGGCGGCGGGTCACGTCGAGACCGGTGATACCGGGCATGCGGATGTCCAGCAGGCAGACGTCGGGCCGGTGGTGCCCGGCGAGCCGGAGCGCCTCGATGCCGTCGCCGGCCTCGGCGACGACCTCGATGTCCGGTTCGGCGTCGAGGATGTAGCGGAAGCCGGTGCGGACCATGCGCTGGTCGTCGGCGAGCAGGACGCGGATGGTCACCGGGCCGCCCTCCGCGCGCCGTTCGCCAGGGTCGGTGAGCCGGGCAGGCCCGGCAGCCGGGCGGATACCTGCCAGCCGGTGCCGGACTCGGCCGGGCCGGCGTGGAAGGTGCCGCCGAGCAGCTTGGCCCGCTCCGCCATGCCGATCAGCCCGTAGCCGTCCCGGTAGCCGTCCCCGGTGTGGGCGCGGACCGGACCGCGGCCGTCGTCGTGCACGTCCAGGTGGAGCCGGCCGCCCTCGCCGCGAACCAGGACGGTGACCCGGGTGGCGCCGCGGGCGTGGCGGTCGGTGTTGGTCACGGCCTCCTGGGCGATCCGGAGGACCGCGGCGGCGAGCTCGGTCGGGGCGCGGTCCAGTTCGGCCTCGCCACGCACCGCCACCTCGGGCCGGTGGCCGTCGCCGGGCCGGGCGAGGGAGGCGAGCCGACGGGCCGGCGAGTCGCCGTCCGAGCCCGGGTGCTCTCCCTCGCGCAGCGCGCCGACCAGCCGGCGCATGGCGGCCAGCGCGTCCGCTCCCGCGTGCTCGATGTCGGCCAGCGCCGCACGCAGCATCTCGGGGTCGCGGGCCGCGACGTGCTGCAGCGCCTGCGCCTGGACGACGATGCCGGTGACCTGATGGGCGACGACGTCGTGCAGGTCCCGGGCCAGGGCGTTGCGCTCCTCGCGCACCGCGCGCTCGATGTGCCAGGCGCGGCGCTCGGCGCGCCAGCGCAGCAGCAGGCCGGGCCCGAGCAGGACCAGCACCAGCAGCGCGTTGTCCACGTCGAACGGCCCGCCCTCGCGTCCGGCGGCGGCCAGCAGCGCGGCGAAGGAGGCGACCGCCGTGCCCGCGATCACCAGCGGCCGGCAGCGGTAGGCGACCAGGGAGAGCAGCAGCGCGAGGGCGAGCGCCTCGGTGACTCCGCTCGGCCGGTGTTCGGCGTCCAGCAGCCGGTACCCGGCGGAGGCGGCGAAGGTGACCGACAGAGCCCCGGCGACGGCGGCCGAGGTCGCCGACCGGGAGGTGCCGGGGCGCAGCGCCCAGAGCGCGAGGGCGGACATCGCCGTGCCGGAGGCGAGGAAGAGGGCGTCGGCGGCCGGGCCCGGGCGCATGCCCCACCAGCGGTCGAGATCGGTGAGCAGGGCCAGCAGCAGGCTCCCGGCTGCGAGGGCGAGCGGCACCAGGTGGGCCGGGCCGGCGGTGCCCGCGCGGGCTGCCGGCGTGGGTGGGTGGACTGCTGACCGGTTGTGCATACCGACACCGTACGTGGGAGGCGAGCGGCGCCGGGGTAGCCGATCGGCTACTTCGGAACGGGCCGGACGGCTGCCGCGGGACGGCACTGACCTGGGCGAACGTGAAGCGTCATCAGTCGGCGGCCGGATTCGGCGGCCGCCGCCCGCATCTGTTGGAGGAATCCCCGTGCCTGTGCCCGTGCCCGTGTCCGAGACCGCTCCACCCGGTTCCACCTCACCCAACGCCCGCTCCCAGCGCGGGGGTCGGCGGCGAACCGTCCGATGGACGGCGGTCGCCGCCGTCCTCGCCGCGCTGGCCGCCTTCGCCACCGGTCCGCGCAGCGCGCCGGCCGCCGCCCACCGCAGCGGGGACGGCGCACTGGCCGAGCGGGTCGCCGGCCTGCTGCCGGACGGGCAGGGCGCGGGCGGCTCGGTGGGGGTCTCGGTGGCGGTGGTCGACCACGGCAAGGTGACCCGGGCCGCGCTGGGCACCACCGACGGCTCCACCCCCGTCACCCCGGACACCGTCTTCGAGACCGGATCCGCGCAGAAGGTGCTCACCGCGAGCCTCCTCGGCAGCCTCCTCGACGCCGGGAAGATCAGGCTCACCGACACCGTCGGCGGGCTCTGGCCCGAGTACACCTTCGCCGATCCGGCGGTGGCCGGCATCACCGTCGAGCAGCTCGCCACCCACACCGCCGGCCTGCCGTCCTTCCCGCCCGACGGCGCGCAGTTCCCCCTCGCGATGGCCGGCTACCTGCTGGGCGGCGACGGCTACTCCGTACTCGGCGACCCGGTCCGCGCGCTCACCCGCCTCTCCGGCTACGGACCGAAGCCCGACACCAAGTACTCCTACTCCAACCTCGGCTACGCCGTCCTCGGCGAGACCCTGGCCAAGGTCGACGGGCGCGACTACCCGACCGCCCTGCGCGAGCGGGTCCTCGCCCCGCTCGGCATGAAGCACACCACCGTCCGCACCACCCCCGGCACCCCGGACGGAGCCATCCTGCCGTTCCACACCGCCGGCACCCCGGTCGTCCCGTGGACCAACCCGCAGTGGGCGGCGGTCGGCACCGGCACCTGGACCACCAGCGCCGACCTCGCCGCCTTCCTCGCGGCCAACACCGCCCCGAACCCGCCCGCCGCGCTCGCCCTGACACACACCCCGCGAGCCTCAGTCGCCGACTACGCCGACCGGGACGGGCGGATCGGGCTCGGCTGGCAGCTATGGAACGCCGGTGGCACCAAGGTCGGCTGGCACAACGGGCTGACCAACGGCTCACGCGCGTTCGTCGCCTACACCTCCGACCAGCGCGCGGTCGTCGTGCTCGCCAACTCCACCCGCACACCGACCGAAAAGATCGGCTTCGGGCTGCTCGGCATCAGTGCCCCCGAGTTCGACGAGCCGCAGACCCCGCACCCGATCCTGCTCGCCTTCACCGTCCTGCTCTCGGCCGGCGTGCCCGCACTCACCCTGCTCGGCCTGGTGCGGCCCCGCCGGGCCCGCCTCTCCCGCCCGCTGGACCGGCTCAAGGCCGTCTCCCTGCCGCTGACCGCCGCCGCCTGCTGGCTGCTCGCCCTGCGGGTCGGCGAGTGGGGCCACGTCCCGGGCGTCGTCTCCGCCCTCGGCGCCGGCCTGCTCGCCGCCACGGCCGCCGAGTCCGTCCGCCGCTGGCCTGCCCTCCCGACCACCCGGGGCCGCCGGCCCTGGCTGCGCGCCGTCACCTTCGCCCTTCCCACCCTCCCGCTGGCCGCCCTCCTCTGCACCACCGCGGTGATCACGGCCCAGCTGCCCTGAGCCCCTAGGGTCCGTACCGGGTCGTGATCAATTCGTGGGATCCGTCCCCGGTGCGGGGGCGGATCCGGTAGTTCGGAGTGCATGACGCGTGCACAACTGACGGCCGAGGCATGGGTGTTCATCGAGCCGTACTTGCCGATCGGCGCGTACGGCCCGTATCCCGAGCAGCTGCGGCAGCAGTTCGAAGGCCTGATCTGGCGCTTCCGGGCCGGTGCGCAGTGGCGGGAGATGCCCGCCCAGTTCGGCGCCTGGACCACCCTCCACAACCGCTTCCGCCAATGGCGGGACGCCGGCGTCTTCGAGGCCCTGCCGGAAGACCTGATAGCCGAGGCCGCGAAGCAGGGCGGGGTGGACCTGTCGCTGGTCAGCGTGGACTCCACCACCGCCCGCGCCCACCACGACGCCGCCGGGATACAGCTCGGCGAAGTGGTCCTCGGCGCCTTGGAGAAGGCCGCCGACGAGCAGGGCAAGGACCGGCCAAAGGGGGCGATGAGCAGGGACAAGACGGGCGATCCGGCGACGATGGCGACCCCGCCCGACAAGAGCGACGCCGCACCCGGCGCCGACACCGGCTCCGGCTCCGGCTGAAGGCCGCCCTGCTCGGGCGCTCGCGCGGCGGGCAGACCAGCAAGGTCCACATCGCCGCCGACCGCAAGTGCCGCCCGCTCGCGCTCATCCTGACCACCGGACAGGCCGCCGACAGCCCCCACTTCGCCCCCGTCCTGAACAAGGTCCGCGTCCGCGGCCCGGTAGGACGACCCCGCACCCGCCCTGACGCGGTCGCCGGGGACAAGACGTACTCCTCACGCGCCATCCGCGAGCACCTGCGCAAGCGCGGAATCCGAGCAGTCATTCCGGTCCCAGCTGATCAGCAGGGACACCGTTTGCGCCGGGGCGGCCGCGGCGGCAGGCCACCCACCTTACGACCGCGAGATCTACAAGCAGCGCAACACCGTCGAGAGGTGCATCAACCGGCTGAAGCAGTGGCGAGGGATCGCCACCCGCCACAAGAAGACCGCGACCATCTACCCGGCCGGACTCCACATCGCAGGCATCTTTCTCTGCTCCGCCCGGTGATCCAAACAAAACCGCCTGGACGACGCTGATGTGCGTTGCCTACCTCACGTGGCCTTCGCAGTGCTAAGAGGCGGCCTCGCCCCGCCGCCCACGGCCTGCTCACCTACAAGATCACGCGTCGGCGATCTCCTTTACGCCGGTGGCAACGTCATACCCCGCGGGCCCCTTCGCAATGATGAACGAGACGATGTCGCCTTGCTCCATTTTCCAAGGCTTTTCGATCAAACTGTGGTGCGTGAAGAGGTTCCCATAAGCCCCGCCTGCCAACCTGTAGGTGATGTAGCCGAACCCCTTGGCCGCGTCATACCAATAGACTTCCCCCAAGCGCCTTTGCTTGTCCTTGATCTTGCTGCTCGCGGGGGCTGCCTGTGCTGTTCCTGGCGTGGCGACGACGGTCACGGCGCCACCACCGGCGATCGCCAGGGCCGTGACCGCGGCGACGATGCTCTTGCGCATTCGGATCACTACTGGTTCCTCCACTCGTGTGACGGAGAGGGGGGCCGCAGGGTGCGGCCAGGGCCGGCTTCCATTGCGGTGCGCTCCTTTGTGCCAGATCGGATGATCCGTAACGGGAGCGTCCAGCCCCATCGCTCTTCTCGGATCTCAGCAGACACCGTGCCGTAGGGGCACAGTCAAGCGTCACGTCGCGAGTACGCGAACCGCGTCAACACCCTCGCGGGCGGGACACGCTGTAGGGAGCCGCCCAACACCTGGCGGCACGCCTTCGAGACCGTCTACCTCAGCGCCGTGCGCCTGGCCCGCACCGCCGCCAAAGTCCTGGCCCCCGGCGGATGCCTCGCCTTCGTTCTGTCCACCAGCGCACGCTCCCCCCTTCCCCAACTCGGCCTCTCCAACGGACTACGCCCCGGCCTCGCCATGGCCGCCAAAAGTCTCGCCGATGAACTCGGCCCACAAGGCATCCGCGTCATCGGGCTGCTGCCGGCCTCGATCGACACCGACCGAGCGCGCCGGATCGACGCCCACTCCCCCGACCCGGCAGCGGCCCGGGACCGCGATACCGCGGCAATCCCTCTACGGCGCTACGGCCGACCCGAGGAATTCGGAAAAGCGGTCGCCTTCCTTCTCTCCCCCGCCGCTTCCTACATCACTGGCTGCCGCATCCCCATCGACGGCGGCTACCTGCGAACCCCGTGAGAAAGGGACTGTCCGCCACTCTCAAGGACCCGCCCGGCGCAAGCTTTGTCCGGCCTCACCGGCATGTTCGAACGACGCCACTGGCAGCACGCCCACCGCGCACCCCCCTCCCCCCACCCCCCCACCACCACCAGCGCCGCCTGCCATCACGAGGACCCGCAGGCCACCCCCACCATCCGCCAACCTGTCCTCGACCACTCGTACGCGGGCGGTCGAGGAGTGAGCTGAGCCCCCGTCGAAGATCCGCCAGGGTTTGATCAAGGAATCCAGGAGCAAGCCCCCTTGGCCCCCGGGCATCGGGTGGGTCGCCACTGGCGTGGCACGCGGACTTGGTCGCGGATCGCGATGGTCTACAGGGCCGACGGTCGTAGGACCGTGGCGGTGGTGTGCGGCGCCGAGGAAGTTGCGTTCAACCCGGGTTGAGTTGGGAGGGTCACGTCTCACCGGCCGTCCGCGATCAGGGACGGCGGATGTGGAGGTGAAGCGTGAGTGAAGTGTTGACCGTTCCCCTGACCTTGCCCCTGGCCCTGACCCTGACCGAAGCCGCGCAGGCGTTGCGGGACGGGAGCGTGACCAGCGTCGGGTTGACCGAGACCGCCGTCGCCGCGGCCGAGCGCGCCGACGGGTCGCTCGGGGTGTACCTGACGCGGTTCGTCGAGCAGGCGCGGGCGGCGGCCCGCCGCGCCGACGAGGAGTTGGCGCGCGGCATCGACCGCGGGCCGCTGCACGGGATCCCGTTCGGAGTCAAGGACACCATCGCGGTGGCGGACGGACCGACCACCGCGCAGAGCCTGGTCCACGACCGGGACTGGTGGGCCGGGCGGGACGCCCCGGTGGTGGCCCGGCTGCGGGCTGCCGGGGCAGTGATCACCGGGAAGACGACCGCGGTGGAGTTCGGCTGCGGGCTGCCGGAGGAAGACAAGCCCTTCCCGTTGCCGCGCAATCCGTGGCGGACCGAGTCCTGGGCCGGGGGCTCCAGTTCGGGCTCGGCCAGCGGTATCGTGGCGGGGATGTTCCTGGCCGGGATCGGCAGCGACACCGGGGGCAGCATCCGGATGCCCGCCGCGTTCTGCGGGATCAGCGGGCTGATGCCGACGTACGGGCGGGTGCCCGTGGCCGGGTGCGTGCCGCTGGCGTACAGCCTCGACCGGGTCGGCCCGCTCGCCCGGAGCGCCAGAGACTGCGCGGCAGTGCTCGGCGTCATCGCCGGAGAGCACGACGGCGTCGGCGCCTCCTTCCACGCCTCCTTCGACGCCTCCTTCGGCGACACCGGGTGCGGCGAGGGCCTGGACGGACTGCGGGTCGGCGTCGTACGGGAACACCACCTCCCCGCGGACGGCGATCCGTCGCTGCCCGGCGCGTTCGACGAGGCCGTGTCGGTGCTCGCCGGACTCGGCGCCGTCCCGGTGGAGATCCGGCTGCCCTACTGGCAGGAGATGATCACCACGACGTTCGTGACCGCGGCCGGCGAGGGTCTCGCCCACCACCGCACCGCCCTGTCCCGGCATTGGGACGACTACGGCGTGGCCGCGCGCGGCCTGCTTGCCACGGGCGCGCTGATATCAGGCGCGGACTACGTCCAGGCGCAGCGGGTGCGCACGGTGGCGCAGCGGGCCGTGGACGCGCTGTTCGCGGATGTCGACGTGATCGTGTGCCCGACCGCGTCGGTCGGGGCGCCGCCGTTCGCCGCCCTGGCCGACGAGGCGGGGCACCAGGACCACGCGGGCGTGTTCGGGAAGATCTACACCCCGTACTGGAATCCATTGGCCAACCCCGTCCTCGCTGTGCCGATGGGCCGCACGGGGACGGGCCTTCCCCTGTCGATGCAGATCGCGGGCCCGGTGGCGGGCGAGGCGGCGATCCTGCGGGTCGGGGACGCCTTCCAGCAGCACACCGACTGGCACCGACGCATCCCTGATCTGTCGGCGGCCACGGCACCGCATGCACGCGCCGCCATGGGACGCGGGGAGCACCACACGCACGTGCCGCTGCAGACGCGCAGGCCGGCACACAAGTGCGGCGCTGCGGACACCGAGGACACCACACGACTCACACGCCCCGACGAACGTGGAGGGCAGCGTACGAGCGGGCCCAGTGAAGGAACCGCCACGCAGCCTGATGCGGCTGTCAGGGTGCGGAGCCTGCTGGCCGCCGCCGGGTTGCCCGCAGGCGAGCGGGAGATCACCGGATTCGAGGCGGCGTACACCGCCCAGCGCCCTGCCGTCGACGGCCTGTTCGACGTCCCGGCGGCGGGCGACGCCCGGCCCGTGCTGCGCCCGGACGTCACCGTCCGGGCGGACGACGAGGAGCCCGCATGAGTACGCGACCGGAGGTGGAGCCCGCCGTGGCAGCAGGCGTGGAAGCAGGAACGGACCGGCCCGCGGAGCGGCGTGGGCAGCGTACCCGCCATGCCGGCAGTACCCGCAGCACCCGCCGTGCCCGCCGTGCCCGTGGAGGCGAACGGCTTGTGATGGGCCTGGCCTGTGCCGGGTCGTTCGTCGTCGTCCTGGATGCCACCATCGTGTCGGTGACGCTGCCTGCCATCCGGGCCGCCCTCGGCTTCTCACCAGCAGCCTTGCCCTGGGTGGTCAATGCCTACACCCTCGCCTTCGCGGGCTTCCTGCTGCTCGGCGGCCGGTGCGCGGACGTGTTCGGCCACCGGGCGACGCTGCTGACCGGGACGGCGCTCTTCACTGCCGGAATGGTCGCCTGCGGCTTCGCGGTGACAGCGGAGGTGCTGCTGGCCGCGCGGGCGGTGCAGGGGCTCGGTGGGGCCCTCCTGATGCCGGTGACGCTGTCGCTGCTGGCCACGACGTTCACCGAACCGGACCGGCGCGCACGGGTGCTGAGCACGTGGAGCGCGGTCGGGGCGGTCGGTGCCGCGTCCGGGCCGGTGGTCGGCGGCGTCCTCATCCAGTGGGCCGGGTGGCGCTGGGTGTTCTTCGCGACCGTCCCGATCGGGGTGCTGTGCCTGGTAGGCGCCGCGCGCGGGCTGCCGCGGCACGACCGCACCGGCCGGCCGTCCCTCGATGTCGTGGGGGCCGCGCTGGCCACGGCCGGGCTGACGGGCGTGGTGTACGCGCTGATGCGTACCGCC
Source organism: Streptomyces roseifaciens (assembly GCF_001445655.1). Lineage (NCBI taxonomy): Bacteria > Bacillati > Actinomycetota > Actinomycetes > Kitasatosporales > Streptomycetaceae > Streptomyces > Streptomyces roseifaciens. The sequence goes on along the minus strand of NZ_LNBE01000003.1, from coordinate 2,516,179 downwards.
GTCGCGGGATGGACGAGCCCGCAGGTCACGGGCCCGCTGGTCGGCGGCGTCGTGCTGCTGGGGATTCTCGTGCTGCACCAGGCGCGGTGGGCCCGGCAGCCACTGCTGGCGCTCGACCTCTTCCGGCTTCGCGCGGTGAGCAGCGGCAACGTGGTGATGCTGCTCCTCGGTCTGGGCTTCTTCGCCAGCCCCATCCTGTTGTCGCTGTACCTTCAGGACGTGCACGGCTGGTCGCCGCTGCGCGCCGGGCTGGGCTACCTGCCGGTCGGGGCGGCGATGTTCGCCGGCGCCCGGGCGGCCGGGGCGTTGACGCTACGCTTCGGGCCGCGCCGGACGTCCGTGGTGTGCTGCCTGCTGGGCGCGGCCGGCTTCGCGGGTGTGGCGGCGTCGCTGGGCGCGGGTGGCTCCTGGCTGCTGACGGTGGTGGTCTCCGGCGTGGTGTTCGGGTTCGGAACGGCCGCCGCGTTCACCCCGATCACGGTGGCGGCGACCGGCGGCGTCCCGTCGGCGCGCAGCGGTCTGGCCGCGGGAGTGCTGAACACGGTCCGGCAGACCAGTGGGGCGGTCGGGCTCGCCGTGACCAGCACGGTCTCGGCCGCGGCGGCGGACGCATGGGCGGACGCGCATCCCGGGCGTGGTGGCGCGCACGGGGCGGACGCGCTGGCGCACGGTTATGGCGTCGCGTTCCTTGTCTGTGCCGGGTGCGTGGCCGTTGCCGCGCTCGTGGCGGCTCTAGCCATGCCCCGGTCCGGCACATGACCCGCTCCGGCACGGTGCCCCGCCCCGGGTGACCCACTGGCATCGCGGGACCATGCCTCGCCGTGACGGGTTCCGCGGCGCCGCGGGACTGCGGGACCGCGGGACTGCGGGACTGCGGGACTGCGGGACCGCGGGACCGCGGGACCGCGGGACCGCGGGAGCGCGCTTGGGTCGTGGCCGGCGCAGCGTCGGCTCGCCCACCGCGGGACCACACCCGGTCGAGGCGTGGCCGACGCCGCGGGATCACGCTTCGTCGTGGCGTGGCCGGTACCACCGGGCCATACCTCGCGCCATGGCCGATGCTGAGGGCCCGTGCCTCGCCGTGACCGGCACCGCAGCGGGACCACGCCTCGCCAGGTGAGCGGTCAGGGGGACACGGGGACGGTCGCCCGGAAGTCCGGGCATTTCTCCAGGTCGTCGCCGTGTGCGCAGGTGAGGAGGTGGCCGAGGTAGGCGCGCGCAGCGTTGAGGCGGGCGATGTGCGCGTCGAGGGCGGCGATACGGCCGAGGACGGTCTCCTGCCAGTCGGCACCGCCGGTGCTGCCGGCACCGCCGCTGGTGCCGGCGGCGTCACGGTGCAGGAGGCCGGCGATCTCCTCGATGGACATCAGGCCGGTCTCCCGCCACAACTTGATCAGCGCCACGCGGTAGACCTGCTCGGCGTCGAAGTACCGCCGCCCGGAACGCCGGTGCGGCTCCACCAGGCCGCGCCGCTCCCAGTAGTGCAACGTCGAGAGTGGCAGTTCGAACCGGTCCGCGACGTCCCGTATCGGCGTCAGCTCCCGCACCTGCGTCAGGTCGTCCATGACCCCATGGTCTCGCAACCCTGGTGGCGCTTCCCCGGGCGGCCCACCCGGGCCGACGTCCATGCCCTTCCCCTGCTACCGCAGATACTGCCGATACCGCTGGTTCGGCAGGACCTCGGCAGACCGTCCCTATGGCCGCTTGTGTCCCAGCCGTACCGAATGACGGACTCCGCCCCTACGGTGTCTGATCATGAACACCTCGCGAAGAACGGTCATACGCGGCATGGCGGCGATACCCCTGGCCGCTGCCACCAGCGGACTGCTCATACCCTCCACGGCACAGGCGGCGTCCGACGGCTTCTCCCTGGCGATGCGGCTCAGCCCTTCACAGAACCACCGCTACTGGGGCACCGCGGCCGACACCCTGCGCCGCCGCTTACCCGCCGCGGACCTGGTCAAGGACGTGCTGCGCCAGGCGACACGCACCGGTGGATCCGTGGGCAACTGGCGTGACGGGCCCGGCACGGGCGTGGAGCCGACCGGCTTCGACTAC